>PWJP01000139.1 GCA_003559985.1 Saprospirales bacterium | reverse complement strand
TGGAGCGTCTTCAAGGTGATATGCCAACTCTAAAGTCCAGTACATGCTAATCCTCTGTATTTGATATTAAAAAAATCATTATATCATCAAATCGGGCTCAAAAGTAATTAATCAACCTTAATTATTCAATGATAGTACCATTATTCCTGAATTTTTTTCAAAAATCCATTCACTGACAATTCAAGAAAGTCATTTAGTGGATTAAAGTTCACTGAGCTCGGGAAATTGTCAAACAATAAGCATGGCATCTCCGTAGCTGTAGAACCGGTATTTCTCTTTGATGGCCTCCTGGTATGCATCCTCAATGAGTTCCTTGCCACCGAAAGCACAGAACATTATGTAAAGGCTCGACTTTGGCAGATGGAAATTGGTGACCATTGAATTTCCAATAAAAAATTCATAGGGTGGGAATATAAATAAATTAGTCCACCCAGATGATTCCTTGAGGGTCCCGGTTGCAGAGACTGCACTTTCTATCGCGCGCATGCAAGTGGTACCCACTACGCAATTTTTTCCTCCGGCATTCCATGACTTGTTCACATTTTGAGCAGCTTGTTCAGGAATGTGGTAGTACTCTGCATCCATCTTGTGCTTTGACAAATCCTCGACCTCGATATTTCTAAATGTACCAAGACCCACATGAAGGGTGATTTCTGCAAAGCTGATTCCCTTGAGTTCGGCCTTTTTGAGCATCTCTTTGCTGAAGTGAAGACCGGCAGTTGGTGCAGCAACTGCTCCCACCTCTTTGGCAAATATAGTTTGGTAGCGCTCCACGTCTATGGGTTGTAGTTCCCGTTTGATGTATTTTGGAAGGGGAGTTTTACCAAGACGCCAAATCTCTTTCTTAAACTCTTCATCTGTGCCATCGAAAAAGAAGCGGATGGTTCTACCGCGACTGGTTGTGTTGTCAATTACCTCAGCGACAAGGGATTGTTTGCCCTTCTCATCCTTGAAGTACAGTTTATTTCCAACTCGGATCTTTCTGGCGGGATCTACAAGGACATCCCAAAGTCTGGCTTTTGGGTTGAGTTCACGGAGTAAAAACACTTCAATATTGGCCCCGGTTTTTTCTTTGTTGCCGAACAACCTGGCGGGAAAAACCTTGGTGTTGTTTACGACAAAGACATCGTTTTCGTCGTAGTAGTCCAGCAAGTCCTTAAAAACTTTGTGCTCAATCTTTCCCGAGTCCTTGTGGACGACCATCAATCTGGATTCGTCGCGGTAATCTACCGGGTATTGGGCGATAAGTTCCTGGGGTAGTTTGAAGTTGAACTGAGATAATTTGGTTCTCATTCTTTTATGGTTTTCGCTAAAAAGCTGCAAAGATAAATTTTCTAACACAATAAAGGCATTGGGGGTTCCAATTTCTTTGGTTCAACTCTGTTCGGCCCGAAAAACTTGCCTTTGGTCTAAATATTTCGTCTGGTTTTCACGCTTCTCTTATATTTACATCAGAAATTATCAGGACCATTTTGTAAATGAGGTTATTCTTTAGAATTCTTTCCGACAGTATGCAGCAGGCGACCGGTCAAATGGTCAGTAATAAGCTGCGAACCTTCCTGTCTCTGTTGGGTATTACCATCGGAATATTCTGTATAATAGCGGTTCTCTCTGCGGTTGAATCTCTGGAGCGCAACGTCCGTGGAAGTTTTGAAAAACTGGGTGATGATGTAATTTATGTAACCAAATTCCCGTGGACTGAAGATCCCTCGGTCAATTTCTGGAGATACCAGCGAAGACCGAATCTGGATTACGAAGATTACAGGGCGGTTGAAACCCGTATGCAGTCAGCTTCTATGGCCAGTCTGTCCACCAATATCGGAATGCGAACCCTTGTGTTTGGCAACAGCGATACCCGTGGTTTTTTGATGGCGGTGACAGAGAACTACGAGAATATATTGAATATTGACCTGGAAGATGGCCGCTTTTTTAATTTGCTGGAACATCAGATGGGTACACCCAGGGTGGTCATTGGCCACACCATCGCAGAAAATTTATTTGGCCCCGCTGACCCTATTGGACAGACAGTCAAATTACAGGGTTTGAATGTGCAGGTAATCGGAGTGACTGAACGGTCAGGAAATAATTTGATCAATCCGGTAAATTTTGATCGAGCAGTGTTGGTGACCCACAATTTTGGTAGGAGAATCGCTAATCTGCGCGCTACTTCCTTTTTCGGAACCCAATTGATGGTCAAAGCCGGTGAAGGTGAGGAGATGGAGGATTTTCGGGATGAACTCGAGTCTGTTCTCCGCGCCCATCGAAGACTAAGGCCTGTGGAGGATTCTAATTTCTCGCTTAACGAGCTCTCTATTTTGACCAATATCTTAAACGATTTTTTCGGGGTACTCAATTTGGTGGGGATCGTCGTGGGTGGATTTGCTATATTGGTCGGGATATTCAGTGTGGCCAACATCATGTTTGTATCGGTTAAGGAGCGCACCAAATTGATTGGGATAAAGAAGGCCATAGGTGCCAGGAAAAGGGTTCTGCTACTGGAAGTCTTGTTGGAGTCAATAATTCTATGTCTTGTTGGTGGAATTGTAGGACTGCTCTTTGTTTACTTCACCCTTCTCGGAGTGGGGGCAGCCATTGATTTTGAGTTGGTTCTCACTTTCAATATGATTTTCTGGGGGCTGTTGCTGTCTGTGCTTATTGGCATTTTGGCGGGCATCATTCCGGCATTTCAGGCAGCTATGATGGACCCTGTAAGGGCAATCCGTGCGGGATAGAAATTTCTACCAGTCATTATTGGACTGAGTAGGTTTATGAGGTAGGGGGAAAAAGAAAACCCCGGAGGTTGTCCGGGGCTCGCTTTGGTTATTTGTATTTGACAAATGGCTTCTCCTGGTATAGAAAAAACCTGATTATTACTTGCGGTAACTAGTTTTTTACGTCTGCAACGATCTTTTTAAAGTCCTCAGGATGATTCATGGCCAGATCAGCTAAAACCTTCCTGTTGAGTTCTACATCGCTGTTTTTAAGGTTTCCCATAAAAGTGCTGTAGTTCATACCCTCTTCGCGGACAGCGGCATTGATGCGAGCAATCCAGAGGTTTCTGAAGTTCCGCTTTTTGTTTTTGCGGTCCCTGTATGCGTAAAGCAGCGCTTTTTCCACGGCATTTTTGGCAACCGTATATACATTTTTCCGGGCACCAAAATAACCTTTGGCCTGCTTGAGTATCTTTTTTCTCCTTCTTCTTGAGGCTACAGAATTTACTGACCTTGGCATTTTATATGAATTTAAGGTTGTTAAACAATGAATGGATTAGCCTACGACTAACATTCGCTTGACTCGCTTCTCCTGGGATTTGTGTACAACTACCGAGTCCCTCAATCTCAACTTGCGCTTTTTGGACTTGTGTCCGAGCAAGTGCGAAGTGTTGGACTGAAATCGCTTAACCTTACCCTTTCCGGTTAGTTTAAAGCGTTTTTTGGCTCCTGAATGTGTCTTCATTTTAGGCATAGCTATAAGATTTAGTCAAAGCGAGTGCAAAGGTAAATAAATTTTACCATTCAGCATCTTAAACCACCGAAATTTCGTGAAAATTATTTTTTCTTAACCCTGGGAGCGATCATGACGATCATTCTCTTACCCTCCATTTTAGGAAGGCTCTCAGCCGTGCCGTATTCCTCGAGTTCTTTGATGAACCTTAGTAACAGCAACTCACCACGCTCCTTGAATACAATGGTTCGCCCCTTGAAGTGAACGAAAACTTTGACTTTAGCCCCATCTTTGAGAAAGCCTTTAGCGTGATTGAGCTTGAAATTAAAGTCGTGATCGTCGGTGTTGGGGCCGAATCTGATCTCCTTTACCACCGTTTTGGCCGATTTGGCCTTCATTTCCTTTTGTTTCTTCTTTTGAAGGTAGAGAAACTTGTTGTAGTCGGTGATTTTACAGACCGGAGGGTCTGCTTTTGCGGAGATCAACACCAGATCAAGTCCCATTTCTTCAGCCCATTGCCGTGCGGCTTTGGTTGGATATACACCGGACAATATTTCCTGTCCGATTACTTCACCTATGTCGTCCAGGTTATCTCCCACCAATCTGATTTTGGGAGCTTTGATGTTTTCATTAATTGGATCTTCCTGTCTTTTGACCCTCTTGGGTCTTTGTCTTCTACGCGCCAAATTTTACTGATTTATTAACAAAGGTA
>PWJP01000020.1 GCA_003559985.1 Saprospirales bacterium | reverse complement strand
TTATGGATGATTGGCTGGATGCATTTGGAGATGAGGAACTCACCGGAAAAAGAAAGGGTGGTGATATCAGACAGGGTAAGAAAACATGGCTGTGGATAATGGCCATTGAAGCAGCTGAAGAAGAAGACCGGGAGTTTTTGAAAAAGGTAGTAAAGTCCAAACCGGTGAGTGAAAAAGATGTAACACGCGTGCTGGAGTTGTACAAACTCTACAATGTCGATGAATTGATACTTGAATTCTCCTCAAAGCTACTGGACGATGTGTCTGAAAAGGTCTCTGACCTCAACCTGCCCGGAGACAAGACAAGACTTTTGAAGGAATTCGGTGAGCGGCTGGTAAACAGGGATATGTAGTAATCTGGTTGGGACCGCGTATCTGCCCGCATCAGGTACATGATCACTTCTTTCAATATCAATCACTCGTCAAAAAGACTTCCCTGCTTGCCATCATTGACATCGAGGTCAACGGAATCGCCCGGTTTTAGATTTTCAGACCCCGAATCATCGACGTCCTTCTTTTCATCTTTTGGCTCAGAACCCTCACTGATCATTTTAATCGAGCGGATTTTGTCATCGTGCAGCCTGTTCCCAAGCGCCTTCCATCCTTTTACATCGATAAAATCAGCAAGTGCTACCTCTTCAACCTCTTTATTTTTGCCCTTACCATGTGAAAAGGACACCAGAGGATTCGGAGCAAAACTCGCGAAGTACAGTTTACTGGACCTGTGGTCGGAAATAAAGGAGAATTCCTGGTCCAGGGAGGAAGTCTCTATAATAAAGCGCTTAACAAGGGTCCATTTTTTATCCCCTTCGTAATAGACAGCACTGACTACCTGATCAGGTACAAATTTTCTCACTTCGATGAGCCGGTCTAAATCAAAGCGCGTATTTTCATCCGGTGCTGTGACCAGATACGTTCCATCTTTGTACAGGACAATGATGTGATCACCGGTATCAAATTCACCGAGGAATTTGCCCCTTTCATCTGTATTTAGGCGACCGCTCACTTCGTCCATCCAGTATTTAATTGCACCGAGAGTGGATTTGCCCACCTCTTTGAGGGAGACTTTTCGCACCGGGTATTTGGTGACCGTATTCCCCTTGCTGCCGCGACCTTTGATACTCAGCTCTCCGAAATCAAATTCAAAGACTTTGTTGCGGGCCCTGCATGCAGGACTCAGGTAAATAGTGAGCACTTCGGATTCTCCATTTGGATTTTCACTGAGGTAGAGAACTTTGGACCCCTTTTCACCCGTGGTCATATCGTAATCTTTATCGCGGGTTATGGATTTTACATGAAAACGCTTGGCGTAGGTGTTTCCAGTTTTTCCATCCCGGTAGAGCATATTGTAAGTGGTCCGGTCGTCCCCTCTCTTCCAGACATTGGCTAGCAGAATATCCTTCCCCACAAAGGCCTTATCCTCAATTCTCGTCACCCGCATTTTCCCATCCCGCTTGAATACGATAATGTCATCAATATCGGAACAATCGCAGACGAATTCATCCTTTTTGAGTCCTGAACCTATAAATCCGTCTTTGTAGTTGACATATAATTTGGCATTTTTAGCGACCACCTGGGTAGCTTCAATGTTTTCAAAACTGGTAATCTCAGTTTTCCTTTCCCGGTCCTTGCTGTATTTTTTCAATAAGTCTTTAAAGTACGCAATGGTGTAATCAGTGAGATTCTCAATATGGTGTTCCGTCTCGGCAATTTGGTCCTCCAAATCACTGATAAACTGGTCCGCCTTGAATTCATTGTATTTGGATATACGCCTGATTTTGATTTCGGTCAATTTGTGTACATCCTCATCCGAAATATTGCGGTTCAGGATCAGCATTTTTTCCACTGCGGGTTGCGGGTTCTCGGGACATTTCACGTATTTGTACATGCCCTTTCTGACCACATCGATAACCTCCTCCCAGCTTTCGCACTCTTCGATATCCCGGTAGATTCTCTGTGAGATAAATATTTTTTCCAGGCTGGCGTGGAACCACTTTGCCTCCAGTTCTCCCAATTTTATTTCCAGCTCCCATCCCAGTAAGTGCCTTGTTCGCTCTGTATCCATTCTCAGGATTTCGTCCACTCCGAGGAATCGGGGAACCCCATCTACGATAATACAGGCATTGGGTGAGACAGAAACTTCGCAATTGGAAAATGCATAAAGTGCATCCATGGTAACTTCAGGTGAGACATTGGGAGCGAGTTCGATCAGTATTTCAACATCCTTTGCGGTGTTGTCAATGATGCGCTTTATCTTAATCAAACCCTTGTCCCCTGCTTTTACGATGCTATCGATGAGTGAAGTAGTGGTGGTGCCATAGGGTATTTCCTTGATGGCAATGTGTTTTTTATCCACCTGTTCAATTCTGGCGCGGACCTTAATCCTGCCGCCTCGTTCACCCTGGTTGTAATCACTTGCATCCATAAGACCACCCGTCAGGAAATCCGGGAAAATCTCAACTTTTTTGCCCTTGAGAATATCAATGCAGGCCGCTATGAGCTCTTTAAAATTATGTGGCAATACCCGCGTAGAGAGCCCCACTGCAATTCCCTCAGTTCCCATTGCAAGCAAGAGGGGGAATTTTGCGGGAAGAGCAACCGGTTCCTGATTCCTGCCATCGTAAGTCAGTTGCCATTCAGTGGTATCCTTGTTGAAGAGCACCTCTTTGGCAAAAGGCGTGAGCCGGGCTTCAATATACCTCGGAGCAGCAGCACTGTCACCGGTCCGCATATCTCCCCAGTTCCCCTGGCAATCGATCAAAAGTTCTTTTTGTCCAAGCGTCACCAGAGCATCACCAATGGCCGCGTCACCGTGCGGATGGTATTGCATACAGTGCCCGATGAGATTGGCAACCTTGTGGTACCTGCCATCGTCCTTTTCAAACATACTGTGCAAAATTCTGCGCTGTACCGGCTTGAGCCCATCCCTGGCCTCCGGAACCGCCCTTTCCAAAATCACATAACTCGCATAATCTATGAAATACTTTTTAAACATCCCCTTGAGCGAGCCACCCTCATTCAGGTCTATATCTTTATGCACGGCATTTTTGTCCGACATCAGTCTGAAGTTTGATTAATGTTCAATAACCCCGGGAGCGGCTTGAATATTTTGCATTCAATCACCGGGAATCGGTGACAAAGGTAGTATATAAAATTTTATAATCTGTCATGCCTTTGGGCCATATTGTCTGAAGTTTAGGAAAGTTTTCTTCCGCAAAGAATCCATTTCAGGATATAATATTCCATCGAAAAGCAGGGCTTCTTTCGGTCAAGAGATTGAAAAACAGAGATTTTCCAACAGAGAGGACAGCTTAAAAGATAATACGATGTCGGGAAAAATAAGGAAGCAAATTCGTCTATTTATCCGTTACATTAGTATCTTTATGGAAACAATCCATAAAAACAGCGTTATGGGCATTTCTATTCAACTGGGACTGAGTGAAGAGGAGTTTATCACTGCCCTGATAAACCGGGAAAAGTGGGCCCAAAAGGCAGTTTACGAAGAGATGTACTCCGATCTATTACTGGTTTGCCTCAGGTATGCCAGTAACAATCAGGATGCACTAGACATTCTTCACGACGGCTTCATTAAGGTTTTCCGTAATATCTCGAAGTACAAAGTTGGTACATCCTTTGAGTCCTGGCTGAGGAGGATAATGATCAATACCTCCATCGATTACTACCGAAGAGAGAAGCGAAGATGGACCGAGGATATTGAGAATGCCCACCATCTCAGTGGCCCATCGGATGGTGCGATTGAGCAAATGGGTGAAAAAGAAATACTGCAGGCCATCCAGAGTTTAAGTCCGGCTTACAGGATGGTATTCAACCTCTATGTGATAGAGGGATATTCCCATCGTGAAATAGCCGATGTATTGAATATCAATGAGAGTACTTCTCGCTCCAATCTGGTTAAAGCCAGGTCAAAATTGAGGGATATTGTAGAGTTGAAAAAAGATCTGAAATAAATGGAGAACCGGGACTTTGACAAGTGGATTAGGGAATCTGTCGAAAAGATGGAAGGCCACCGCCATGTCCCACCTCAAGATTGGAAAAATTTTGAGGACAAATTGGTTGAAACTGAAATTGCCGATGACCAATTTGACCAAATCATCAAAGAGAAATTAACCACCCAAAAACCTGCTTACAATCCTGCGCACTGGGTAGAGTATCTCTATAAGTCCAGCCTGGTTAAATTGCTCAAGGTAGATTTTTTATACAATAAGGTTTCGGAAGCAGTTTTACTCACGCTTGCTCTCGCACTTATTCTACCCGCCAACAACTGGGAACTCTTGCGAGATTTTGATCATACTTCAGCCACCGCCATTCACTATCTCGATCAGGAAAAAACTGAGTCACAAATTGACAGATTTGCACCGGTGAGAATGTCTCAATCAACAGATGAGAAAAGCTACATCAGTTCAACCGAACCTTCAGCAAAAATCGTCAACAGTGAGTTAGCGGGAGTTTTAAGCCAATATGAGTCACCGACCGCCCCTCAACAATACGATGCGGTTGCTCTCCTGGATGTGAGGTTTATTGAGAAATTTCATCGAAACAGTGGGGACTTTACATTGCCGCCATCAATATTCAATCCAGCAATGCCAACCGGTGAAGTTGAACTCTTCCCCTTTAATGAATTATCAGCTCCTGCATTCCAATTGGCTGCTATTAAACCGTCACTAGCGGTTCAAGGAAGAACTTTCGAAGATTTGCGTACCAATTCTATCGGGAACAATTACAGGTCACATAGAAGTGGAGAGGGACTCCATTGGTTGTTGAGCACTTTTCTGGTAGCGGATATCAACACCATTCACACACCATATGATGAGATTTACCAGAAAGCCGGTTACGAACAAACCAAATTTGGTATGGGAGGAGGTCTGGGAATTGGACTAATGCGAAATGGTTGGGCACTGGAGCTTGGCTTGATTTACTCCATGAAGCAATACAACCCGCGAGAAGTACTGGAGGTATTCCGCTTTGGAAACGAAACAGCAAATGCGGTGACCCTGAAAAGCATCGAATTAAACACCCTTAGCATCCCGCTCACGCTTCGTTACGATCTTTCAACAAAGGGTCGCTGGATTCCCTATATGAAGATGGGAATAGGTCTGAATTTAGCTACTCACGCTAATTACCAGCGCGAGGAGTACATTCTTTCTCTATCGACTCCCATACCATCTGATGCCAATCTTAATTATTCAACGGAAGCAAAGTTGGATGAAAAGCGTTTTACTGATGGATTGTTTCAGGGTGGAAACTTCAGCGAAAACAGCTACTTGAGTGCCAATGGAGGTTTTGGAGTGGATTTTCGCTTAAACCCGGATTGGAGATTGTTTGCCCAGGGAAGTTATCAGTACAACTTTTTGGAACAAAAACTGGGACCCAATAACGACCACATTAATACCATTACCCTTCAGATGGGAGTAAGACATGAGATTCGACGGTGACCGATTGACATTGGTACCTTAAGGCCTAAACCGGCACTAAATTTTCGTATTAAATAATGTTTGTAAATTCCGTAATCCCTGTTGTGATAGAGCCTGGATTATGCTTTATAGGGAAGCACGCTTAGCAAAAAGTAAAAATCACTTAAACGCTGCAGCCACACCATCAGCCAACTCACGCATTTTAGTTTCTGATAGTGTAACGGGTCCTTTTGCGAAGTTCATGTCGTTGACTTCATTAATGGGAATCAGATGAATGTGTACATGTGGCACTTCAAGACCAACTACGGATATGCCAATCCGCTCACAATCCACAACAGACTCAATAGCCCGCCCAACCCTTTTGGAAAACAACATCAATTCGCTTAGTTCCTCATCCTTTAAGTCCAGAATATAATCCGTTTCCTTCTTTGGAATTACGAGGGTATGTCCAGGGGCCAGCGGTCTGATATCAAGGAAAGCGAGGTGCTTATCATCTTCAGCAATTTTGTAGGCCGGGATATCGCCTTTAATAATTTTTGTAAATATGGTAGCCATAATTCGGAAGGTTTAAGACTAGTCGATTGAGATATCCAGTATTTCAAATTCAATCACACCAGCGGGGGTTTTCACTTCTGCAACTTCTCCTTTTTTCTTCCCCAGTACCCCTTCACCGATGGGGGAGGTAACAGATATTTTACCGGCTTTGAGGTCAGCTTCAGATTCAGAGACAATTTTATAAGTAACCACCTTACCCGATTTGCGATTTTTCATCTTGACATTGGTAAGAAGGACAACTTTGGAGGTATCGATTTGGGTTTCATCCAGAATCTTGGCATTCATGAGAATTTTCTCCATTTCGTTGATCTTCATCTCAAGCATGCCCTGTGCATCTTTCGCTGCATCGTATTCGGCATTTTCAGAAAGGTCACCTTTCTCCCTGGCCTCAGCAATTGCTTTAGCGATTTTACCCCTTTCGGTGGTTTTCAATTCGTCAAGTTCACTGCGCAGTTTATCATATCCTTCCTGAGTGAGATAAGTACTTTTCATTCCGAGAAAACTTTATTGTTTGTAACTAATAATCTATGACAACAGGTAACTACCCTAAATACGAAAAGGTTGAGAACCTGAGACAGAACCTCAGACTCTCAACCGGGACCCAAAGATACAAAACTTTGGGAATCTATGCTTTACAAGTTATTTTGTGTTAGAAGTTGAAGCCAACGCTTATATTGTGAGTACCGTTAAAGGGATTGGAATCCCTGTAAGCGTAGTCAATGACAAGACCGGTACTTTCATCCTCGCCCCAATTGAGAATAAATGAAACACCTGCAGCAAGGCCTGTGTAAACACCTTTATCTTCAAGCGCGGATCCGGCACCCATTTCATACTTATAACCACCTCTGATCATAATCATATCAGCAAAAGAATATTCAACACCTGCCCCGAGATCATCTCTCGAAAATGAGTGTGCCGTAAAGTTGACGAGAGGCGTGACGCGGTGGCGGTCTCCGAAACCGAGGAGCAGGTCATAGCTCACACCAATATGAAGCAAAGAGGGAAGTTCATAAGTTGCAGAGCGCTGCTCGAATCTCTGATCAAAACTGAAGTCATCTCCGGGATTTGGAGCACGAAAGCTGAGACCCTCACCTCTGAACTGCATGGGAGAACCAACATTGCGGAGCGCAATACCAAACTTAAAGTTGTCCTGAGGCCCGGTCACGTATTGAATACCGGCATCAAATGCTATACCAAAGGCAGATACATCTGCTATAGATTGATTAACCCCTCTCACGAGAAAACCAACTGAAATATTATTCTCAAACATATGCGAGTAACCCACACCAATGTTGAAGTAGGTCGGTGAAAAAGTGGCACCTGTACCCTCAGTTTGGTTGGCTGTGGTGACATCAATATCTCCCAGGTCCACCGACATTATAGATATTCCTAATGCTCCCTGGTCGCCCATTTCAAGGGACAACCCCAATGCATTCATATTGATGTCGGCGGGATCCAGATATCTGGCATGTCCAAACATTGCCTGTGATCCAGGAATACGACCAATTCCAGCAGGATTAATTCTCATCGCTTCGACACCCCCAACCATGGAGGCTGTCATGCTGTGAAGTCCTGCAGATCGAGCCCACGGATTCATGAGCAATTCGGTTGCACCTGCCTCACCCTGTCTATCCGGATTACCTGCGAAAAGGGTTACACCGCCAAACAGGAGAATGATAGAAGTAGCAAATAAAGATTGTATAAGTTTTTTCATTCAATTTGAGTATTAAAAGTTTGGAAATGTCCGGCCGGCCTGGTTCAGGCCGGCCGGAATTATTTCTCTCAGCATTGTTTACAAGCCGGACGGGTCAAATTGTCTGGTAACACCAAACCACTTGAGGACCCGCTCTCCCAATCCGGGAGCTTCGACATGTATCAAGTAAACTCCACTTGCTATGGGAACACCTCTGTGATTTCTCAAGTCCCAATCCAGGCCGGAACTGGGAAGTCTTCCCCGAGTGGGAGGTTCACTGGTCAGTTGAGGATCACCTCCCCTACTTACATTTCGCTCGTATCTTCTAATGAACTTACCGTCCAGGGTGTAAATCGTAACGGTAGCCCTGTCTGGCAGATTCGTAATTTTAACTCTATTGTCAAACTGTGTCTCTTCATAGGCAGAGAAAGCGTAATACGGATTTGGAACGACATTAATCTGATCCAATGCATTATCAAACTCTTCTTCTACCAGATCCTCTGCCTGCATTCCTTCAATTTCAAAGAAGTACCTATTGTAAGCCTTTTCACCACCTTCTTCACGCTCTCCAACTTCATAGGGTTTGGTGACCCTCAGTTGAACGATAGCATCGTTGGGGATTAGACCCTCTTCATAAGAGAGCAATCCAGAAGCTAGAGGCATACCTGCCCAGGTAATCCTCTGCGCAACTTGCGGCTTTTTGATTGAATTTGGCAGAGGCCCTGCAAGTAAGTCGCGCAGCTCTTGACAACCGTCATACTCCTGATTGGTAATGTAAACAAAATGTTGTCCACCAACTAACAAATCAGCAAAACCGGGTAATTCACCAGTAATAAAGTCATTGGTTGGATTCCAAATACGGTCATCTCCTACGAGAAAACTCTCATCGAGATTACCCACAATTCCATTCGGATTGTCGGGACTATAGATAGTGTTTTCCGCAAAAAACAAGTTGAGTCGCTGACCGGTTTCCACATCAACTGCGTAACCAGGGAACCAGGCCAAACCAGGATCTGCATCTGGATCGTCCATTGGGAGACCATCGGGACCGGCTTCTATTGAGGCAGCCGGTCTGTCAATGAGATCAAACATCGAATTACCTCTCCAATTTAGTCCGGTTGCATCGTATTCGCGATTAGCAGCTTCAACCACCATTACACGGCTCCACTTGCTCCGGTCGGAAGTAAATACGATATCTACATTATTGACTCTGCTAATACCACCGGTTGCGCCTGCACAAGCACCAATATTTTGGCTATTAATCCATGCAGCGGAAATCATCGGCAAGTTGCCTGGTCTAAAGTCAAACAAACAATATGGGTAAAAGCCGGACTCATTGTTCAAAACAAATGATCTCTCCGGGTCTAATTCATAATCTTCAGCATCCAGACTTGTCTTTAGATAATCAAAGATATCTGGAGCACCTTCCGCCGGGGTAGCATCTGGAACAAAGCCCAACCACTCAGCACCAAGTGGATTGTCGTAAACGATTTGACCACCAAGGAAACCATTGTCGTCAACATTAAACGGATCAAGACCAGGAAATTGCTCCTGTCCTATGGTGACAGAGAAGCCAAATTTACCAACCAAATTCTCATTCAATATATCGATTGAAGACTCGGAGCGTGCTGTCTGACCTGTACCGAGGTGTACAACTTCCCAACGCGTACCTGGTGCTAGCTCATCGGTGTCAGGTTCATCGTCAAAAAATCTCAATTCGTACTGACCATCTACCACATCGAGAGGATTATAAACGGCAATATCAATTGGTCCACCACCGGGTGCATATCTCAGATCTCCATCGAATGTTCCATCGACGATGGATTCACGGATTCCCTCATCTAATTGGAGGAAGTTTCGTCCTGTTCCACTACCCTCAAGTCGTGTAATCGGTACTCCGTCTCCGTAATCAGCATTTAATTTTTTGTAAACCGTAGGTCTTGGAGTTACAGTATAGACTCTTACATTACGGTTTCCTTCAAGGTAGGTTTGATCCTGTCCGATTGCTGTCCGGAAATCAAGAGAATCGTAATTATTGTAACCATAGGCAACGGCAACAAAATAGTATTTTTTGTGATTAATTAATCCCCGGTCGCTATCAGCAAACAAATCTTCTGTTATTCTAAAGCTGTGTCGGATACCGTCATTGCTCCCCCTGACCATTTGCTTTGGTATCAGAATAGGGTCAGTGCTAAAGGGGTCGTCTTCTCTTTCCCAGTTGTAAAGTGTTGAAATGTCATTTCTTACATCAGCCTGGAATACCAGTCTGGCCCTGCTGGGATCCTCAAAACTCTCGCGTATTGGCTCTACAGTACCATCGCGCAGTTGAAACACCTGGTATCCTTCAAAAACGTACATGGAATCGGGTTCTCCATCTGGAATTCTAAGACCTTTTTCTTCGTACTGCAAAAATGCATTGTTGGAAGTAAGGGTGTCGTTTGAAAGGGCAAAAATGATCTCTCTGTCCAACTCAATGGCAAACATATCCGGCGCATCCGGACCACGCGGGAAGTCGAAGCAATTGTCGAACAACGCTTGTGCAGTCCTGTCTGCATTGAAGAGACGCGTAAGATCAGGGCAAGGGTGGGGAATGTCCGGTACCCAGACAACTCCAATTATCAACTCATTAACCGCTCCGGGAATAAGGCGAAACGGGCCGGAGGCCTGAAGTGTCCTTCTATCAGCCTGCTGAAGTCCCGCAGTACACATGGACCAACCTTCGGGATCGTCCGGTGGATCCGGGAATGCGTAATTAATAGGGGTACCTCCACTGGGTCTGTAACCAGATCCCCCTGCGGTAAACGGCGTGCCATCTCTCCAGGAGCCGGTAAGGTAGTTGTAAAACTCCGGTCCTGATGCCGGATCTGTCATGGCGGAAGGACCGGGAAATCCTCCGGGGTTGTTATAATAAACAAAGGAGGATAAGCCAATTTCTTCTCCAAATTCATAGAGTGGACCACGGAAATAATCTGCACCGAGTGCGGGAATATCTCTACAGTAAGTAGGGATCGGGCCACTTGCTGTTGGGCACTCGCATGAGCCGGGCACACTACCATCAATGGCATCCTCATTGTACACATACATTAAATCAAGCGCTGTGTCAGAACCGATAAAATCATCGAAAGGACATCCCAAATCCGGGTCAATCCACATCGCGAAGAACATACTGTCAATAACCACCCTTGAACGGTTGATCAATTTATGCCTGTAAAAGGTCATATTGTTTATTTCATCCTGGGTGGAGTAGGCAAATGCCTGTACCTGAACTTCCATACGGACAGGATCTGTATTTGTTCTGGTTTTGGTACCACCTGCATCATTGTATATCCAAAAGTACATCTCGTCCGGGTCACGCGTATCGAATCCCGGTTCACAACCGCGGATATCGATTCTCGGGTAGTCTCCCTGGCTTGGGTCATAAATGCCGTTTCCTTCATAATCGAAATAATTTCCGAGTCCCTGGTCATTGAACGGGAGCTCAAAATCATAACGCTCATTGAAAAATGGATTTCCCAGAGCTGGCCAGTATTTAATGTTGTCCGGAATTAATTCCGTAGGATAATCCAGGTCTTGCTCAATAAAATCAGCAATATTTCGCTTGTGTTCCTCAATATCCTCTGAGGTAACTTTGAAAAAACGGTCCCAATCACGGCATCTATCAGCGCTGGTAGTACCATCTTCCGGTCTCAGCGGACCAGGCCACCAATCATTATTGTTAGAGCTTCGATAACTTTGGGCTGCGATCTTAAGGTTGCCCTCTTCATCGATACCCCCTACCCATACCGCACCGGCAAAGATAGAAGAAACTTCAGGTTCCGGAGGACGGACATTGGGTACCACATAGCGGGCTTCAGAGAGGTTCCACCACATGTCACCACCCGTCATCAAACGGGCTCTTACGTTATTTATGTTGAGGTCCACCTGAGCTGTTGCCAAGGCACAATCGCCGCGAAGTTCAGCAGCTTGTTGTATTTGTCTTTGCCGTTCGCCTTCCATTTCCGGTGGTATATAAGCCTCCAGGGAGGTTACTGCTCCCAAACTCAATACTACTAGGGTAAATAATATTTTCTTCATGGTAAAATGTATTGTGATAATGGTTCAATTAAAATTCAATAACTGCTCCGAGATATACTCTTCTCGGCAGTGCAAAAAATCCGGGTGCCAACAATCTGGCTCTGTATTGATCAATAAATGCCAGTTCCTCTTCTCCTGCAGGAACTGCACCTTCTCTATTATCTTTGAGGTCTCTAATATTATCTCTACCAAAGGTGGAATTGAGCCATCCTGAGTCTTCTGCAGAGCCAGTAGATGAATACACACCCAGAATATTCCTGGTATTGAGTACATTTTCAGCTCTCAGGTAAATATTGAGCACTATAGGTCTGGTAGCTGCTTCTCCTTCACCACCCAGGTTAAGGGTAAAGCTCCTGTCAATTCGAGCATCCAGGTAAAAGCTCCATGGAAGTCTTGAACCGTTTATCGTTCCGGCAAAACCACTTCCACCAAATCGCGTAGGCTGCAAGGTTCTGGTGTAAGGCCTTCCTGAAACTGCGGTAGCCTGAACATTCAATCCCGTATTTTCAAAAATGTCAATTCCGGCCACTCTCGGACCAGTATATCTCCTACCTGATCCATATCTGTAATCCATATTCACCACAAAGCGGTGTCTCTCATCAAAATTAAGCGGGGATAGAGCTCTGAGGTTCCCTCTGGAGGTAAGGCCTCGCTGTGAAGTTGGGCTGGAACCGGTACCATCTGCAAATTGAAGCGTGTAACTCGCTACCATCCTAAGATTATTTGTTCTCCTCAGGTCATACTGGAAAGAGAAACCCTTAACTGTTCCAAAATCCAAATTGCCAAATGTTTCATACTGTCCTACAGGTGAAGCCACAAACAACAAGTTTCTAACCTGAATCTGATCTCTTATTTCTTTGTAGTAGGCAGAGATTTTGATGGCTGAAGAATTGGTCAAACGCTGCTGAAATCCAACCTCGTAATCAATGGTCTTCTCAGGTCTCAAATTTGGGTTGGCAGTAGGTGTCCTTCCCGCATCTTCAAAGTAGTAATATTGAAGTGGGGATACATAGTTGTTTGAAGTAGGACGCTGTACCAAAATGTCGTAGTGTGCGAAAAAGTTAGCATCATCCGAAATTGGGAATGAAAACGCCATTCTAGGCATCCAATTTACTTGAGGCTTGTAGTCTTCAAAAGACTGATTAACCTCAAATTCCGGTGATTTTATATCCTGATCGAAGTCCGTTCGGAAGGGTGTTACCACACCTCCACCAAACAGTACATTACCGTCATTTACAGGATTACCGGTTTCGTCATACCATTGTTCACCTTCACGGAAACCAACTACCGCATCACTTTCCTCACCTGCTGTATATACCTTAAAGTTGTCTTGAACAGCTCCGGGTCGCTCCAAATCAGAGAATTCGTCATAGAAATCATTGGCAGTCATAACCTCATACAATGAAAATGGATCTCTCATCACTTTGGTGTTGGCATCGTAGCGATCCATTCTCAGACCCAATCTGAAGATAATATCCCTAAACGTAAAGCGATCCTGTATGTAAAATGCCAGGTAATTTGGCCGGAAAGGCGCTACATCATAGGTTAGATTATCATTTTCATCCCTGGTCCAAAAATCCTCAAAGGATACATTTGACCCTACTTTATCACCAGTAAAGGTATGTCCGTGATATCCCACCAGATTTTGGTCTGTCAACTCGAACGGTTCAAACATATCAATATCCAGTTCATCCGGGTGCAGTTGATCCACATTGAAATACTCGTTGAGGGAGACGCCCCGCAGCTCTCTGACCGCGCGATAGAATCTACCTCGTTGATCGACAATTTCATTTCCAAACTCATCGAAAACAAACAGAGAGTCCATGATATTGGGGTCAAACAAGCCAGGCTGGGTGAACTGCCCAATCACATTATTGGTATCTACATCAATAATATGGGTATTGGTTCTCAATCTGGCGATATCCCACAGTCTGTTAGGATTGATCCGCCAATCTCTGCTGACCCGCTGTTCATAATACAATCCTATTTCTATGTTGTGCCGCCCCCTTTGGGACCCACCCGGTAGAAACTCAAAGGATGTTCGCAAATCGACCGAATATCTATCCGCCTCTTGTTCCCGGTAAGTATTATATACGGTACCCACATTGGCATGAAGGTCATAGGACGACCCTAGAAAGCCCACCCGGTTTCCGTTATAGGCAAGGAAACTGGTGACATCAGAGGGTTCATTGAGTTGAATAAATTGCTTATTGTAGTTGGCAAGTGCGGGATTGATCTCCATATTTGGATTGTAAAACCCGTTAAAACTTCTGTTATACCCTGAATGCTGAAGTGTATCGCCAGTTGGGAGAGGCAATCCACCGCTGTAAGCTCTTTGACCCTCTATCGGTGTATTGACACCGGGCACCCAATCTACACCAAACTCACCGACATACCCATACCTCCAGAAATTGTCTCCGTGAACCTGATCTTCCACCAAAGTGGACCTTCTCTGAAAAGAAGCCTGAATGGTATAAACCGCATTTCTGATCAACTGATCCCTGCGCTCTTCACCATCTTCTTCCTCGCCTCTGGTTTGTACACCCAGTCTGTGGCGAAATCTGAAAGTTCCTCGCATGACATCAGAGTATTGAAATGGGTTGCGGTCATAGTTAAACATACCCCAATCAGTTGAAGAAAACCTATCCCCACCCGTTCTTGGACCGGGGGTAAATTGATCTTTACGATTATTATACGTTCCGGTAAACGATACATCAATATTGTCGCTAAGTCTCGCGTCCAATCGCGCGGTGATATCAATATCTCTCATCATGTTGTTTCTGCGAATATCTCTGAATTCGATATCACCACCATTTTCTTCAAATCGCGCATCTTCAACTCTTGGGAAAGGGGTTACACCCACATATCTGATAGGATCATCCTTCAACTCTTCAACCGCTTCTGGTCTCATTTGATAGACTCCGGTAAAGCTGGGGCGGTTATCTCTTTGGTAATTCACCTGCCCGGAGACTCTGAATCCAACCATTGTTTGGGTAGTATCTCTTGGGTTTCTGAGTAACGGTCCCGATATGTTACCACTTACAAGGCTGTAACCAAATGCATCCAAAAATTCAGAAGTCTCCAGCTCCAGGCCACCGGACAACTGCGATGAAGGTCCTCTGGTTGTAAGACTTATAACACCACCTGATACATCACCAAAATTAGCGGGAATACCACCGGTAAGTACCTGGAGTTGATCGATTTCCGACTGAGGAATAAGTCGGCCTGAAACCCGCATACCATCAATGTAGTAATCTGTTGCATCAGAACGAGACCCTCTAATATTGATATTATCGCTTCCGTCCTGTCTGGCCAGTCCGGCAGTAGTTGCAGCCAGTGCGGATATGTCCTTAACTGGAAGATTTCTAATTTCCTCCCCGGTCAGAGTTCCTCCCGAAGTGGTATTGTCCTGTTCAATCAAGGGTACAATATAATCAACCACTTCAATTTCGTCAATCATGACACCCTGAGTCAATTCGATATTCAATCGGTTAGCACGCCCCGCGGTGATGAGTACGCCGGTTTGTCGCTGGGGAGTATATCCCACATAACTGACTTCCAAATCGAGAGTACCGGGATCGATGTTTGTAAAACTGTAATTCCCGTCAAAGTCGGTTTGCGTTCCAGTGACCAAATTGTCTCCCCGGTAAAGGGCTACATTACCAAACAGGATAGGCTCACCTGTTTCAGCATCCGTCACTTTTCCCTCAAGGGTGGTTTGTGCATCGGCTGAAACCACCGCAAAACACATAACCAAGGCAAATAGCAAGTAGAGTTTATTCATAAGGCTTATTTAATGATTTAACCATTACATGAAAATTTGAAAGGGCAAGTTTAACAATAAAATAATTGACCCCCAAAGAATTATCAAACCTTAAC
>PWJP01000121.1 GCA_003559985.1 Saprospirales bacterium | reverse complement strand
GAGGCAGACCCACAAGGACTCGAACCTTGACTAGCGGCACCAAAAACCGATGTGCTACCATTACACCATGGGTCTAAAACCGACGCAAAGATAAAACAAATTCCGTTAAGACAAATAACCGGGTAATTTTTTTCGGCCCGATTGTAATCCCTCAACTTTCGGCGTTTTTTTGGTAAACGCATGGGATTGAACAAAATTATTTCAAATCGGTGGTGGTTGAAACCTTTGAAAAATTGGGGGTGGATATTAGGAAGTTTTGAGCTGGTAAATTGCCGGAAGATTGCGACCAAGTCCATCGTAATCCAGACCGAATCCCACTACAAATTCGTTGCCGATTTCAAATCCCTTCCACGCAATTGGGTATTCGTATCTAAAGGCGTGGGGTTTGAAGAGCAGGCATGCAATTTTTACATCCGCAGCCCCGGCTTCCCTCAATTTTTTGATAAGAAAGTTCATACTGGTACCGCTGTCAATAATGTCCTCGAGAATCAAAACTTCCCGGTTTTTCAGTGACTTTTCCCACTTCTGGGACATCAACACCTCACCGGTGCTCTCCATACCGCTGTAGGATTTGAGTCGCACAAAATCCATTTCCAGCGGAATGTCGATGGCTCGCACCAGATCAGATGCGAAAATAACTGCTCCGTGCATCACAGACAGCAATACGGGTTTTCTCATCTGGTAGTAAGCAGATATCTCATGGCCCATGGATTCAATACGGGCTGCAATTTCTTCCCTGCTTAGCAGTATTTCAAATTCCCTGTCGTGTACTTTAACCAGCTTGTTCATAGGTAGTTTTTTATTCCCATTTCAGTTGCTTCCGGCCGTATTAGCCATCTGATTGAGCCAGAGTTTTTAAGACTGATAATTTTAACCAACCGCTCCATTTCTGGCACGATTTTATATAGCTGTATTAATGGAGCGCAAATCTATGAAAATGAGAACAAAACAGACTATTCTATTGTTAAAACTTATGCAGATAAACAGGTAATTTGACGTAGCAAATTCTGCTGCGACCCCCCAATTAAATATTTTTTAACCAAAAAAAAACGAAGACATGAACAATCCAGAAAAAGGAATTCTCGCATTTTTGGCAGGCCTTGCAACAGGCGCTATTTTAGGCATATTATTTGCACCCCGTTCGGGCGATGAAACCAGAAAAATGATTGGTGAAAAGGTGGATGAGTACTCCGATGACGCTAAAAAGAAGATGGATGAAATGGTGAAATCAGGTAAGGACGAATTGCTCAAGGCAAAGAAAAAGGCCGTGAGCGCGGTTGAAAAAGCCACGGAAAATCTCAGGGAAACTGAGGAGAAACTCACTGATGAGGTGAAGGGTAAAGTCAAAGATGCTGCCGAAAAAGTCAAGTGATTTCAGCTCCCGCATTTTAAATCCAGGGTCCTTTTTTCCACCTGCTATCAATTATCAGGTTTTATGCAAAGTCGCTGTACTGTCAGCGCTTAATAGGATATTCTGCATGAATCATTAATAGTTCAAAATGGCTAAGGAAGACAATTCAAGGGTGGAAGATTTGGCGGAAAACCTCAAGCGCTATATATCTGCAAGACTGGAAATTTTCAAACTGAATGTTGTAGCGTTTGGAACCAACATCATATCGGGCTTTTTGAAATTCCTGGTGGTGGGGACGCTCATTGTGGTTGGGTTTTTGTTTCTCGGACTCGCCCTTGCATTTTGGCTGGGGGAATTGCTGGATCACACCTTTGCAGGATTTTTAATAGTGGGTGGATTTTTTCTGTTGCTTACCATTTTGGTGGCCTCAATATGGAAATCTACTATTAAGTCCAGAATTATGAAGTCTCTTTTAGAACTGATACCGGATGAGCAAGAAGAAAATCAATAATTGGGATGAACTTCAAAAAGCCAGGGCTGAAGCGCGTCTGGATGCGGAAGTTTCACTCGGCAACCTCCGGAAGTCCGGCGGAAAGTTGAAGAAAAATGTAGATGATTTTGCGGGAATAGCGGACGTATTCAGGTCATTCGGATCGTTTTCAAGGTCCCGCAAATCTGCTGAAGGTGGAGCATCAGCAGGGGAGTCCGGTTCAGAGGAACAACACATTCTTTTCATGGTTCTGCAGCAACTGAGCAGGGATAAACCCAATTGGCGCCCCGTTATCTTTTCCATCCTAATTTGGCTTTTGAAGTCGGGATACCTGGTCCAACTTGCGAGCATGAAAAAGTCTGACATCTACCGTCTCCTGCTCAGCGTGGTGCGAAGTCTCAGAGAAAAACTGAACCCGGAAAAACAGTAGCAGAAATTTTCAGCAATACAGAATTATAAAAGACCATAATTATGTCGGATAAAAACTCCAATGCATGGATTTGGGCACTGACTGGCCTCGGAGTAGGATTGGCAGCAGCCCTTTTGATTACCCCGGAAAAAGGGGAGGTAATGCGCGAGCGACTCAAGAAAAAAGCCGGTGAAAAACTGGATGGGCTCCTGGAATCAGTAGAAGAGTCCCTCGAAGAAGCCCTCGATAATGCCCTGAAAAGTGAGAAGGGTGAAGGTGATAATGGAAAGGGTTGATGGCCACTCCAGTTGTGAATTTGTGAGTCTGTGAGTTGGTGAGTTGGATTTATGGCGAAAGTGCAGCATGGTCAGTTGTATAACCTAATTTTGAGGGTTGTAAAGATTGGAGGTTTTTTCCATGCTTACTTTGCTGCTGTACCCCTTCAGGTTGACTTGGTGAGTGACATGATTATATTGGTGAGTAAAATGATTATAAATACGCCTCTTTCGATAAAATAGAACCCTTTAACGAACACAAGGCATTGCGTCTCTACAAATCTGGATATGCTGTTGATTAGGGATGCAATACGCACGGCCGTGCGCATCTACAGAAATTAAACCTACTAGCGTACCCCTCAGGGCTTTTGGGAACGGGCGATTGGCACCTTTCCATACTTTCCACTTTCCGAACTTTACACTGTCAAAAAAACACCTTGTGCGATAAAATAGAACCATGTAGCGGACACAAGGCATTGCGTATCCAGGGATTCCGAGAACTATGGTTGATGTGTTAGATCAAATACGCACGGCCGTGCGTATCTACATATAATAACCTACCCCCCCATTATCAACTTTGTACTTTCAAAACTTTGTACTGAGTGTAACATTTCCTACTTGCTGTGCGTAAAAGAGATATGAAAGCTGCTTTTTACAACTCCTGTGTAAGGGATTATTCAGATGGGCTGATGGGCTACGCATACAGAATTTGCGGGGAACGAAATGAGGCTGAGGATGCCGTTCAGGAAGCCTTTCTTAGGCTCTGGAAACAGCGCAACCGCGTGAATGCACCAGGAGTAAAAAGTTGGTTGTACACCTGCGTTTATCGCATTTTGATTGACAATTACAGAAAAAGTCGCAGAGTCGATCATCCCGGGGAATTGCCGGAAAGTGAAAACCCGACCGACTTTTACAGTGAATACGACAGCAGGGAAATAGTCAACAGGGCACTCGGTGATTTGAGCCAGGTCCAGCGAAGCATTGTGGTGCTTAAAGACCTGGAGGGCTACAAATACGAGGAGATTGCCGAATTGATGGATTTGAGCCTGAGTCAGGTAAAGGTGTACCTTTTTCGCGCGAGAAAAAAACTAAAGGTCAGTCTCGAGAAAATACAACCTGACCTGATACGAAAGACCGGGGACCCTGCTCAAGAAAAAAATTGAGGGTTTGGAATAGAAGTAAGCCGATTTTTTAAAACGGATAGCAAAACAACAAGGATGAAAATCGATAAAAAAAACTACGAGCAATTTGCCATCGACTTTTTGGAAGGGACACTACCTAAAGAGCAAAGAGTGGCTTTTAAGGAGTTTCTCGCTCAGAACCCGGATATTGCTGAAGAGATGAAAGACTTGCAGCAGGCTGTCCTGAAGCCGGAAATGGCAGGTGAAACGCCCGGTTTTTCCCGCAAAGAATCACTTTATCAAACCCCACCCACCATTGGGTTGCTTCACCGACCGGTACAACTCAAACTATGGCAGGCCGCCGCCGCAGTGTTACTTTTGGTTGCATCCATTTGGATTTCTGTCTCTCTTCACCTGGAAAATCAGAATCCGGTGTTTATTGTAATAAATGATGCACCGGTTGACCCTGCTGAATCAGAAGCAGATCAATTTTTTGAAGAACAGTTTAAGGAAACGGATATTTT
>PWJP01000285.1 GCA_003559985.1 Saprospirales bacterium | reverse complement strand
GACAAAGAGGGGGTCCCATCCCAAAAACAAACAGTAAAATATTTTTCAGATCAATCTACGATGATCATTTTTCTCGAGGCATTAAACCCTTCTGCGTCCAACTGGTAGTAAAGTACTCCGGAGGCATTCAGGGAGTTTCTGTTAAGTCGGATTTCGTTGTATCCTTCAAAGAAATAGTCGGACACTTCGTGAATCAACTTTCCGGTGACATCGTAAATACTCAGCGTGGCATTTTGTGGCTCAGGCAACCTGAAGCCAATCACCGTTTCATCCCTGAAGGGGTTCGGGCGGTTTTGGAAGAGCACGTAACCGTCGCCCGTTTCTACTTCCTCAAACTTCAGTTCCAATGGGCTCACCTTTCCGTCGCGGTAAATTTCGGCTCCGGTAATAGCCGATCCCATGCTGATGTGGTTGCTCAGGTGGCCGCTCTCTCTGGTTGAGAATGTAATCTCAAAGAGTACCTCTCCGTTGGCAAAGCTCTCCAAAAATGGATCGGACCAGGATACAGTCAGCATTCCCTCATCGGTAGATGCAAAGCAGAAATTACTTTCGTCTATATCCAATCGACCTGCCTTGATATCGACAATTTCGAGTACATCATTATCGAACATCAGAGTTCCCTGAAAACCGAGTATGGATTCAAAGTCAGCAGCAGTAAAGGGCACTGCGATCATTTCACCTCTTTCGAATTTGCGCTCATTGAGGTAAAATGCGAGTGGTTCTTCCATGCTACGACCATCGGCCTGTGCGGAGTTAGGAACAGCATTGTGATTGACATCTCCCACCTTTACTCCGACAAATCCTGTTCTCCTCAATTGCTCGTCCAGATCGTAAACATCGACCACTTCATCGAAATTCTCCTGCAGGGCATTACCGGTTGTAAACTGGTAATTTGCTTTTATAAATCTCCAGGAATCATTGTTATCGAATTCATCCCTGGTACCCAGAATCAACCTTCTCAATTCTGCAATATCGAGCACGGATATTTCTCCGTCGCGATTCACGTCCGCTGCAATCTGGCTGTAAGGGTCCGTCAGTTGAGAAATGCCCAGAATATGCCTTTGAATAAGGGCAATATCGTAAGTACTGACACCATTTCTATAATCGTCGTTTTTCTCAGGAACCAACTGGTAATTTTGTCCCAAAGGCACCCCGGTGAAAGCAAAGAATCCATGTTCATCGGTGAAGCTGGTAGCCAATTGGTCGCCTTGCAGGTTCAGAGTTACATCTTCTACACCCTGGTCATCCACATTGGCGATCAAACCTGAAATACTACCACCGACAGTTCCCGTATTTGGACACACTTCTTTGTTGTCCTGAACAATAACATAAGTTATACAATTGGCCTGATTCCCATTTTCATCCGTCATCCAAATTTCCACAATTCTCTGGCCTACAGAGTCGCAGTCGAAGTACTTTAGCGTATCGGCGGGATCAGGAGAATAAGAAAGTGACACATCGTAACCACAGATATGGTGGCTACCTGCATCAAATTTCTCTGCATTTAATTCACCCTCAGCCCAATCGGGCTCACCATCGCCACTGAGATCCACTGAACTCAATTCAAATGCCAGTCCGTGGTGGCAAACCGGTGTAGGTGGCTTGCAATTTCTGATCTCAAATATCTGCTCACAAGTTGAGGCATTTCCACAAGCATCCTCAACAGTCCATACTATTCGGTGGATACCAATCGGGTAAGTTCCGCTGGCTTCGTTGGGCGCATTGTCCGGGTCCGCGTAGGGATTGTAGGACTGAGTATATTCAAATGATCCGGTATTAAACGCATCTATGCTGTAAGACCAGACGAGTTCATCTTCCGGTGTACAATCGTCAACAGCTTCCTGTACCAATTCGATAAAAGTTGCGCTACACTGATCGTCAAAAGAACACTCTACGATATCCTCACAATCCGTTGTGAATTCTGGACCGGTAGTATTCATTATTTTGATTGTCTGTGTGTGCTCCCAGATCTCGTAAACTCCGTTTTCAAACTGACACCAATCAATCACCTTCCATTTTCTCAGGATTTTAAAACAAGATGAATCCGTAGAGGGTGAGAATCGTGTGAAAACATGATCTGTTGGATCGTTAATACCAACCAAATCGCAAAATCCATCATCTACTATGGGTCTCCCGGTGATATCAGGATCTAAATCTTCAGGTTCACAAACTCCTGTGGCATCGGTATAAATCACCACATTATCCGGCCACTCAATTTGATCCTCTGTGAACGGCATGTAATTCTCTATCGTAATATGCTGCTCACAACTGGTAGAAGGACCACCGGGACCATCTGCAGTAAATGTACGGGTAATGTTACCCGTACCGCACTGGTCTATATCAAACTCTTCAGTTTCTTCCACAGTGACTTCACAATTGTCATATGCAAAACCATCAACTCCCCAATCAAAGGGTTGTTGGTCAAGAGGAATGTTGTCCGGATCATTCAGCACAATTGACTCCCGTGGGTCTAAATTGGGGTCCTGAAGCACTGCCAGATCATTAATCGGAACCACTGTACCGAAAATACTCAAGTCATTTTGGTCAAAAGGAAACTGACAACTTACAGTAATATCCGGTGGACAGGTAATAGAAGCAGGTAATTTGTCCTGAACTTCAACCTCAACCATACACTCATTGGTGTTGCCGGATGTGTCAAAAACCCTCAAAATGACCTGGATCAAATTGTTGGGAATATCGCAGCACGAAAATTCAACATAATCTCTAAATTCAGTATCGTAGCCGCAAGATTCATTCATTCTGGCTACCAGCATTGAGTCAATACCACACTCGTCGTAACTGCCATTGTCGAAACTCTCCGGAAAAACCTTTGCCAAACCATTGCTTGAAAGAGAAACGGCTGTTACCGTTTTACAAACTGCAACAGGAGGAGTCTGGTCTTCCACCGTTACATTAATGGAGCAAGAACTGGAATTTAAACACTCGTCATATGCAGTATAAGTCACTACATTGTCGCCAAGAGGCAACGATATAAACCCACCGTTGCTGCCTCCCAAAAATCCTCCTGGGTATGTGATATCCACGCGATCAACCTCATTG
Source organism: Saprospirales bacterium (assembly GCA_003559985.1). Taxonomy (GTDB): domain Bacteria; phylum Bacteroidota; class Bacteroidia; order Chitinophagales; family Saprospiraceae; genus PWJY01. The sequence goes on along the minus strand of PWJP01000285.1, from coordinate 1,117 downwards.
CAGTTGTCCGAAACAATGGCAGGCTGAAGGTACACACCGGCAGAACAACTCTGCGTACTTGTAGTAACAGTAATGTCATTAGGACAGACTATATCCGGTCCCTCCTCGTCAGTAATTTCAATCACCTGAACTCCGACGTTGACAATTTCATCACTGCACCACCATTCCCTTACAGTCCAGGTTCTCTGGATTTTTTGCTTACAATTGATCACAGGAAATTCCACATCGTGATAGGTGACGAGAATGTTACAATAATCGCCTGAAATGGGATAGAGGTCTATACCGTTAATACTTGGAACCCCGGTAACTGAAGGGTGAGGATTGCCATTGCCATCGACCGGGAAATCATCGTCACAGGCCAATTGAGTGTTATCTGCCTGTTTGAAACTCGGTGGATATTGAATTGAATCAAAATCAATGCGCTCCAGGAAGTAAGATTTGGTACATTCACTGGATTGGTTGCCCGAGGCATCGGTCGCAATATAGGTTCTGTCCACCCTTTTGATAAAATCGGGATCGCAACTCAGTGAAACGATGTTTTCATTAAGTAATGTAATGTCGATTTCATCCGGGTCTGAACAATTGTCAAACACCTCCGGAATTTCATGTTCAATCATGTCCCAGCAAGCAATGGTGTCGTTTTCACATACAATCTGTGGAGGCATTTTGTCTTCCACATGAATGGTGCTCCAGCAAAAATTGCCACTGGCAATATCTATCACCCGAACTGTAAAACTCTGATCAATATGTTCGTGATTGACCATAGGGGAAGTGGGTAAAAGGTGCCCGTCATCGTCGAGTACCTCAACCAAAAAACTTCCGGAACATTGGGGTGAAGGTGTGGAAACCATGTCATAGGTAATGACGGCCTCGCAGTTTTCATCCACTGACACCTGCGTACTGGTGCAGGACATGACACATTGATTCTGTGACTGTATAGCACCAAATGGTAAATAAAAGAGAAGGCAAATAGCCGAAACTGAATAAATGATCTCTCTCCAGTTTCGAATAGACCTACCCTGCTCATCTGAAGTAAATGTAGTTTTCTTCATGAGATCCTTAGTTTTAGTTAGTTAGTTAATTTTCTTAAATGCAATGACCGAATACAATTAGCTGT
>PWJP01000169.1 GCA_003559985.1 Saprospirales bacterium | reverse complement strand
AAAGGTGATGATGTTCGTGCTGCCAGACCAGGCGCAAGAGTTGCAACGCAATACAATTACACAGAAAGCCCGGAGGCCAGCACCTGGGGATTTTGGAACAGACCTTTTGTTGGTCTGCTCAATGTTACTACCCTGATTGAAAGAGCCGGTCAAATGGAGGATATTAGCCAGGCTGATCAAGATAAACTGGATCAAATTATTGGTCAGGCATACGCCTTAAGAGCTCTGTTTCACTTTGACCTGGTAAGAATTTACGGAAGAATGCCCAACAATGGCAATCCCGCTACAGATTTGGGTGTTCCTGTAATAGACAGAGTGGTACATCCTACCGAGAATGTAACCAGAAATACGGTAGAAGAAGTGTATACCCAAATCTTTAATGACATCGAACTAGCTATTGAAATGCTTCCTGCCAACAATCCGGCAGATGGTACTATTGGCGGATGGGCTGCAAAAGCTCTAGGAGCCAGGATGTATCTCTACTACCAGGATTATGACAGAGCTTTAGAGCTTGCTGAAGATGTAATTAACAATGGTCCTTACACTTTGTATTCTTATGAAGAATATGCCAATGTTTGGAGCCAGGACAATACCTCGGAAAGCATTTTTGAAATCATGTTCAATGCACAGCAAAACTCTGACAGGGAAGGGTTAGGATATCTTTGGGATATTACCGGATATAATGACTTGTCATTAACTGAGTCCTTTTTGGAGTTTTTTACTGAAGACACGGAGGATGTTCGCCTGCAAATTTTAGCGGATGACCCCGAACAAGGAGAAAATGCTTTGCTTATGAAGTTTCCCGGTAAAAATGGAGGTAGCCCAAGAATCAACAACCACCGTGTGATTCGCCTTGCAGAAGTTTATCTCATCGCTGCTGAAGCTGCTTTGATGAATAACAACCAAGAGGTAGCCGATAACATGATTAAGGAGCTCTATGATGAAAGAACCAACCGTGACAACGACATTACCGATGTTGATTTGGACAGAATCCTGGAAGAGCGCAGAAGAGAACTGGTTGGAGAAGGTCATAGATTCTTTGATCTTATGAGAACCGGGAACCCTGTAATCAGAACCGGTGATGACCAGTGGACTAGTCTGAATGAGATCACCCCTGATAACTTTAGGGTTATCCAACCCATTCCTCAAACAGAGATTGATGCCAATCCTGAAATGGAACAGAATCCCAATTATGGCAACTAAAGAATTGCCTAATAAATTCTAGTATTCCAAAAAAAAGCTGGTTCAATATTGAGCCAGCTTTTTTTATGGTAAAACAATAATATATTCTCAATCACTGTTGTCCGGTTAATCTAGTCTCCTTCCAACGGAACTCATTTTGGGGTTTAAGCTTTTTTATAAACATTACACTCTTTAGTGAATGACCCAATTGCTCTCATTTTGCAATAACTTCGTCAGGAGTGAAATGTTTATAGTCAAAAAAGTGACCCCGGTATATTAAATCCTGTGGGGATGGTACAATCAACAAACATTTCAGGACAATTCATCCATTTTTTACCGGACAGCAATAATTCTCAACACATAAGCACTAAAACACAAAAGTAGCAAGGTGCTTTAAAAGGTAAACACAAACACATTCTCGCCATCAGAGATTGTGAAAGTTTCAAATTCTATCATTTGTCGCTCTTCATCATAAGTAAAGGATACAGCTTCTCCGTTTATAAAGGCAGATTGTGGTGCTGCAGAAATGTTTTTTGTCTGAACTGTGATTCCGGAAAATCCAGCATCTCCAAACTGATCTCCTCTTTGGGTTTCTATGGCAAAACTCACCTGATTGGTCTGCGTGTCACCTACTGACGTATCAATAGAAATATTCAATTTTTCATACATTCCCTTTTCGTATGCTTTTGATGTAAGTCCGTCATCATGGTAGATCATTGTTTGGAATGAAGAGGCATCTTCATCGAAAAAGTATTTCAGCATAATATGCTCTACAGAATAGTCAGCCGTCGTTTGAACGAGATCCGCCACCGGAACTACCGCACCACCACGTACAAAAGTCGGGATGCGGTCTTCATGTGTTTTTACCCAGTGTTGTTCTCCACCTCTGTACTTTTCTCCGGTGTAAAAGTCGTACCAGTTTGCAGTTTGCGGCATGTGGGCCTCAACTTCGCGTTCACCTTGTCTGAGAACGGGGGCAACAAGGATATCATCCCCGAAAAGATAGGTGCCCGATACGCGGTAGATTTCAAAATTATCCGGCTCTTCAAAAAACAGTGGACGCATGAATGGCAATCCTGTCTGTGAATTTTGAAATGCCGCTGTATAAATATACGGCATCAGTTGATAGCGTAGTTCAATGGCTTTTTTCGATAATTGAATCGCTTCTTTGCTTCTAAAAACCGGCTCCGAGGGAACTTCTTCCTGCGCATGTGGTCGATACACCGGCTGGAAAACGCCATACTGCATCCAACGAACATAAAGCTCATCATCAACCAGATTACCAGCAAACCCACCAAGATCGGAGTGCATGTAGGCCAACCCCTGAAGTCCCATCTGAAGGGAAATTTCAGGTTGGGGCATTAATCCGCCCCAACTTCGGTTTACATCACCGGTCCATGGAATCATCCCATAGCGCTGTGAACCGGAATAACCGGCGCGCATCAGGTTAAACGCTCTTCTTTCGGGATAATCATTCCGGAAACCATCAAAAACCATTTTCGTCCAGCGATGACCAAATATGTTATGAACCTCACGCGCCTTCAGGTTTCCATAATGACGAACCCAATCAGGGTGAACCTCTGGCTCGCCCAAATCGCCCCACCAGCCGTGAATGCCATAGGTATCCATCAAATATCGGTAAATACCCCAAAACCAATCCCGCGCCTGCGGCTTAAATACGTCAATCAAGCCAGTTTCTCCAAAGAAAAAATTATATACGGCAGGAGATCCAAGCGTGTCGAGTGCAAGAACTTCCTCTTTCACAGCATCATCCCATCTGCCGGATGTCGTAACTACAAATGGTTCGGTAATCAACACGGTTTTTACGCCGGCACTTTCGAGCTGATCCACCATTTTTGCCGGTTCAGGAAACGTTTCTTCATCAAAGCGGAGATTGCCCATCATTCCCTTTACCTCCTGTCCGAACCAGTACAAGTCAATAATGATGGCATCCACCGGAATCTCCTTTTCCCGAAACTTAGCAATGGTACTCAGCACTTCATCCTGTGAGCGGTAGCCAAACCGGCTGGAGAAATTGCCAAGGGCCCAGCGTGGGGGCAACGGCTGGCGACCGGTAAGTTGCGTATAGTTGTCGATGATGCTCTCCCATGTATCACTGGCAATAACCTGATATGCCTGTCTGCCGGAAAAAGCCTCGAAGCCCAGCGTACCATCGTTTTTACTGTCCAGATCCAGGTAACCGGTTGTCGGGTTGTCAAAGTGGATGGCATAACGGCGTGAGGAAAGTACCATGGGAAGTGTGTAATTGATCAACTCTGAGCGCGTCTCGTATCCGTAATGAGCACGGTTATAAAGCTCAAGTCTGTGTCCGCGGCGATCCATTCCCAGCGCTCGCGAACCACCTCCCATCAGCATTTCTGTATTGGAAATGCGAAAATCCACGCGATAGCTGTCATCTCTCTGGTTCTGCACAAATCCGTTGTGCTCTTTAAACAGTCTGCGCCCGTTGTGATAAAATGAAAATCTTTCATCTTTGAGGTCAAAGACCACGCTAATCCCTTCCGTGCTTAAACGAATAAAATCATTCCCATCTCTTGATACTTGAACATCCGTATACTGCGGCTCCATGATAACCGCATGTGAGGAGCGCAGGATTTTATCCCTTACTTCCTGTTCCGATTCACTTAAATCTAATACATCATCTGATGTCCGCTCATATCCTTCCGTGAAAAATTCAACCTCCATAATATCCTGCGAGAAAAAACGCAGAACATAGGTTCCTTTTTCTGTTTTAAAATAATAGAAATCATCCTCAATATAAAAATCTACAAACCTTTCTGCTTGGTCGGAAGTTTGTGTTAGCGAGGGTTTCGAACAGAATAAAAGTAAGCCGGATGCCAGAATCAGGGAACAGATTAAAGAGGAATTTTTTTGCATTGTATTCGTCATCAAATTTGGTATTACATATAATCAGGGCAAAAATAACAATTCCGGGTCTATTAGCTGCAATGTAAGTTAAGCCCAATGCAAAGAAATTGATACAGTTTATGATATGTTTT
>PWJP01000264.1 GCA_003559985.1 Saprospirales bacterium | reverse complement strand
TTCTGACCTCAACTACACCACCAGAGATGAATTCAGAACCTCAGATGTCAATAACACCAATACTGCTGAAAAGCTCAGCAACCTTAGTGAACAGGAGTTCGAGGGTGACGGAACCAATATCGACTGGAGTGGAAGTGCTACCATCCGTCACCGTTTTGAAAAAAGAGGTCGAATACTCGCAGCAACCCTTGGTGGCGGCTACAGCAAGAACGAACAACTGGGCTTTCTAAACGCCTTCAATCAGGTTTTTGTGGATGAGCAGAGCACCTCCACCGAAGACATAAGAGAAAATCTGGACCAGGAGAATAAAAGCTACAACTACAACACCGATTTACAATACACTGAACCGGTAGCAGAAAACCACTTCACCACTGTGCAGTATAGACATCGCAACAATGTGCGTCGCAATGCCCGGGAGGTTATCGATCTTTCAGACGAGGAAAATCCGGTCATCAACCCGGCCCTGTCCAGCGCCTACGATGCAGATTTCAGCTTTCACCGCATGGGACTGTCGCACAGGATAATAGAGGGCAATTCCAACATCAATTTTGGAATAGACTTTCAGTACTCGACTCTGGAAGGAGAAGTGGCCGCCACCAACAATGAAGTGAGCCGGAATTTCTCCTACTTCCTGCCCAGAGCTTCCTTCAACCATGAATTTCACAGAGGAAAAAACCTAAACGCCAATTACAGCACTTCAGTTAGAGAACCTTCCGTAATTGAACTTCAACCGGTTATTGACAATTCTGATCCGCTGAATCTCTACGAGGGAAATCCTGAGCTGGAACCCCAGTACACCCACAGACTGAATTTCCGCTACACGACCTTTAACATGATGACCTTCAGGAATTTCTTTGTATTCGGAAATGTATCCTACACCAACAACCGGATACGGGAATCCATCACCTTCGACGACGAGTTGAGGAGAATACGCAAGCCAGAAAATGTTTCAGACGATTGGAGCGCAACACTTTTTGTCAACCACGGAAGGCCCCTGGGGAATTTTGGTTTGAGGGGGAATCTAAGGATCGGTAGTACTTACAACTGGGGCAATGCTTTTATCAATGGCATTGAAAGTGCAACCAGGACTTTTGTGCCTAGCGCTAACCTCAGTCTGGATTACGAACTGAGCGATTGGATGACGGTTTCTGCAGGTACAAGTATCAGTCATTCCCAAACCCGCTACAGAATAATGGAGAGTCTGAACCAATCCTTCCAGGCTTACACCCATAATATCGATATCAGGACCAATTTTGCCGAAAACAAATGGCAGATCGAAACCCGATTAGACCTCTCTCAATACCGCAGCGATGACGGATTGTTTGACGATGACATCCCTATCTGGAATGCCTCCATTTCACGGTTTTTTATGGAGGACAATCGGATACAGGTTAAGCTCATCGGGCGGGATTTGTTGGATAGAAACATAGGTTTTAACAGGACTGCAGACCTGAACTACATACAGGAGGACAGAACCCTTTCACTCGGTCGCTTTTTCTTACTGGAATTCAGGTACAATATCAATGCTGCTGCCAATCCCAATGCGCAAAGTGGGGGCATGTTCAGAATGTTCAGCAGAATGATGCAATAAAAAAACACTAGCAATGACGAAAAAAATAACGCTGTTGTGCGCAGTAATGGCACTGGCCATCGCCACTACCGCTCAGGTCACTGAGGGCTCCATAATTTACGAGGTAAAAATCAACCTCCACCAGATGTTGCCCGAAGAAATGGAGGGCATGAAAGCCAGCATTCCGGAATTCCAGAATGTTCAGCGCGAACTGCTATTCAACCGGGAAGCGTCCCTGTTCAGAGAATACGAAGAAGAGCCAGGTACCAGAAGGGGCTGGTTTAGAATGGGTGCCTCTGAAACCCATCACCAACATATTCAAAATGGAACCTACACGGTAAAACGCGGCGTACTGAACGAAGACTACCTCATAAAGTCAGAGGTTAAACGACATCCCTGGAATTTAACAGGCCGCACTGAAATGATCGCCGGAAGGGTCTGCCAACTCGCCTGGAGAATGGACGAAAAAGACAGTACGATGATCGAAGTCTGGTACACTCCGGAAATCCCCGTACCGGTGGGACCGGATGAATATTTTGGCCTCCCCGGAGCCGTTCTCATGGCAGTCATTAACTACAACGAACGCATCTACATCGCCACCGAGATCCGGGAGGAAGAGGTCCCCACTTCGAGAATCCAGGCACCAACAGGAGGAACCGAAGTCACCCCCGAAGAATTTGAAGAAATTTCAGAGGAAATGATGGAGCAATTCCGGTCCAGAATGGGCGGAAGGAGACGGTGATTTGGCGGATGGTTGTCCCAGTTGTGAATTGGTGAGTCTGTGAGTTGGTGAGTTGGTTTGGAGGCTCCCTGACCGTCGTCTCTGTTTTCTTTTCTTACTTGTTAAGTAGTTTGAAAACAGGTTTAGGTTTACTAAGGGACTTGCATATTCGGGCACGGACCGATGGTTTATTACCGGATATCATAAAAACAGGGTGGAGTTATGCACAAAATGGATGTTGGAGCGTTAGAGGAGCATATGATGCGTTTATTGACAGCTGCGATTGTATTGATGGTCTTAGGATGTGCCAAGGCCCCGGATTTTGGCAATGAGCCCTACATTGAGTTCAGGGACATTCGAAACAATGAAATTGCGCAGAGCGATCAGGCTGACACCATTGTTTTTACGCTTTACTTTGAAGATGGAGACGGGGATTTGAGGCCGGACGATGGAGAACCCAACGTTTTCTTCACGGACCTGAGAGACAGTACCGTGGCATTTTCCTTCGCCTCACCCAAAATACCCCGCGAGGGCTCCGGCAATGGGGTTCGCGGTACGCTTGAACTTCGGGCCGGTTTTCTGCGTGGAGATATCTGCTGCCTCTTCGATTCCGGTCAGCCGCCCTGCAGCCAGGCCATCCCAATCCGTTCCGATACCATTTACTACGACGTCCATGTATTTGACGCCGCCGGCAATAAGAGCAATACCGTAAAAGCGGGTCCGGTGGTGCTTCTCTGTGATTGATATCCTGTCAAAAACGGGCGGTAAGTATCCTCTTTTTTCCCTGCATGTCCTTAACTAAAGAAACAGAAGCAGTCTTTTTCTCAAAAACTGCTCGCACCTCCTCAGCCCGGAATTCGTTCAACTCCACCACCACCCTTCCACCGGCTTTTAGCATGCGGTGAGCATTCTCAGCGATTTTTTTGTAAAAAACCAGGCAATCATCTCCCCCGGGGTAAAGCGCTATCTCCGGCTCATGTTTGACGGTCGATTCAGTCATGGCTTCCACTTCATCCCTTGACACATAGGGGGGATTGCTCACTATCAGGTCAAAATCACTGCCACATTCCAGAGGCTCTTTCAAAAAATCCAACCTCCTGAATTCCACCTCTGCGCTCAACTTCCGGGCATTGTTTTTGGCAATTCGCAGGGCACCTTCTGAAACATCGACTGCCACCACCCTGCAATGCGGTCTTTCCAGGGCAATGGTAATGGCAATGCACCCGCTTCCCGTCCCGATGTCCAGCACCTTTTGGGATTTGTTTTTGTTCAGGACTTTCAGACACTCATAGACGACCTCTTCGGTTTCAGGACGGGGAATAAGCACCTCTTCACCCAGGCCAAAAACACGGCCGTAAAAATGGGCTTTGCCGGTGACGTACTGCACCGGATGCCCCGTAACAATCGCTTCAACCATCTCCCCCAATTTTTTCTCTCTCCCGCTACGGTCCCCAACTTTTTCCCAGTCGGTATCTTCCACAATGGCACGCCAGATATTTTCCGCCTCTCTTTTCCCGTATCTCTGCTGCAAAAGAATGGTGTATTTTTCTCGAATCTCCCTGGAAAAGTGCGTATTCATAGGTTGGTTTTGGTTTGACTATTTCCTGATACCATGAAAAGGTGAAATGGATTTTCCATCATAGCCAAACGGTGTATGTGGTTGAAATGACGTAGGCGATTACAAGGGCTGACAGGTACATTGCGTATTTTCCGGGAAGTAGTAAACCTCTGAGTGGTACATCCAGGCGAAAAACGGCGTACCAGCCCATAATCAGTTTACTGGCCAGATAAGCAACCACGGTGGCCCAGGCAATGCCGTAAATCCCCCAAAGCTGATACAGCAACACGCTCAGCACCACATTCAGAACCACCTCCACACCACCGGCAGCCAGCAAGGTGCTGTTCTTTTTGGCAGCGATGA
>PWJP01000271.1 GCA_003559985.1 Saprospirales bacterium | reverse complement strand
CATAGTTCCACTGAAGTGATAAGAAAGTGGCACAACATCACCGCTAAGAGTGGCACAATGGCCTCCGGTTTAGAAAATAGGGGGTCAACATGCTCCGGATTTTTAAAAAGGAGGGGTCAACATCTGCTTGATTGTCAGAAAATCACTCAGGATAAAGTTTGCCGTTGTTGGGGGGGCAGGTTCTGATATTTCCCCCACCCCCTCAAGCCTCGCCCATTTCTCCTCCAAAAACATACATGATCATGCCCCCTCCGGATTCGGAGCGGAGGATGAGCCAAAGTTGTGATAGTGCCGGATTTTGCATAGTAATGGTTTTTTGGTTAAAAAATGTGGGTGCTCGTTTGCACCTGTGCAAATATGAGGGGCAGGTATGCAGTGTATTTGCATAGGAGGAAAAAAACCGGAAATCGGGACTCATAGGGTTTCTTTCAAATGGGTGATTACATTGGAGACGCACTCATCGTCTGCGGTTGTAGAGTAGGGGACCGCCCTGGTAAATTCGTGCTTTTTGTTGTGATAGAACTCGATCATGCCGAAAGTGTCATCACTCATGAAGAAAAACTTATCTGAGAATGGGTGCTGTATGATGTTGGTCAGGACCGCATTTTCCCTGGACAAAATGGATTTCAGATTGTGGTAAAGCTCCTTCTTGGCCGGAAAGTTTGCCTGGAATGGAACAGCGTCCGGTATGAGGGAATCTCTCAGTAATTCCCGGAGTAGGGATTTAAATTTTGGGTCAGCTACATTCTGGAATTCAGCCCTTGAAAAACCCGATTTTTTGAAATGGAGCATAAATTTAGCGGATTCGTCACCTTGTTGGCATTTGCAGCGGATAAACCACTCACCCCTTTCCCAGGTGTAGTTGATGTTTTCTCGTTTAAAAGCGCGGTTGAGTTTGTCCATGCGGGTTTGTACAAAGCGAAGGGGATCACTTTTATCGCCCTCTGCGTAAAATGCCTTCTTCCAGAGGTCGTCTTTTACTTGAACTTCCTGAAAAACCAGACGACTGAAGGCGTTGAAATCTGGGCTATCGACCGCTGAAAGAGAATCGGATGAGCGTGTGATGGCCGTGTAAGCCCAGCGAAAAAACGATGGCCCGGCTTTCCCCATGAAAACATTGAAATCGACAAAAACAAACGGCCACTCTCCACCCTGGGATTTATGACAGGTGATGGCGTAGCCGAATTTTGCCTGGAGGGCATTGAAGTACTTGTCAGTCCTCAGTTTCATCCTGAATTCCGGGCTTCCGGGCTTTATATTTCTCTTGGTCATGCGGCTTTTGAAATCGATGTAAAGAGCGCGTTGATCCAGTGGATGTAGCGAGGGGTCATCCGAATACAAAAAGTGGTCAATCACGGTGGTGTCTATTTCGTGGTAATCGCCCCTTGCATCTCTCACTTTTACCCGAACCATCCGAAAGTCCAAATTGCGCTGAACAGACTTCTTTTCCTCACCTCCCGGATAAAATTTCGGACTGCAGCGATAGACAATCGAACCGACTTCCTGTACCTCGGCAAACATTCCGTTGAAGAGCTCGACCTTGCCGTTGTAGTTGTTTTTGGTGATGAGCAGGCGGTCCTTTTTGTGCAATTGATCGATTTTGGCTCCGTAACGCCTCTCCCTTATTATTTGATTGTACTCTTTTGCCAGGCCGTTGGAATGGGTGATAACAACCACATTCTCCAATCCCGACTGAGCTGCTTTTTCGGTGTAGGTATCAATAAATTGGCTCCTGTCCACTGCCATTACCTGCCGGCCGTCAGGTGTTATTTTGAAAGTGTTAAACGCCCCGTTTTGAAGGGCTTTTCTCAACCTTGTGGCATGGGCCAGGACCTTGCTCTGTTCATCCTGCCGAACTACTTGAGACAACAAGGCCGACTGGACGTTAAGCCCTGTGAAATTGGATAGATACTCAGGTTTTAAAGCAGGGGATTGGTTCTTTCCGACCACCGGTGGAAGCTGCGCATCATCCCCGATGAGGATAACCTTCCGTCCGGTATCACCCATCAGGCAATAAGACATCAGGTCCTGCAACAACCGCCCACTTCCAAAAAGCATAAATTCATGTTCAGAATAGTGGTTTGGTATCATGGAGGCTTCATCTACCAGGTACAGGCAATCCGCACTGTCCTCATTGGCGTGCAATCCGTACCTCAGTTTAAAACTCGTGCCCTTTTTGACTTCTTCAAAATCGTGGAAGTTGTATATGGCCCTGTGGATGGTCGAAGCAGATCGCTTCGACTTTTCCCCTATAATCATGGCTGCACGTCCGGTAGGCGCCATCAATTTACACTGTCGCTTCTCACTGTTCCGATAATCCGCAATGGCCTTTAGCAAAGTGGTCTTTCCCGTCCCGGCATACCCCTTCAGCACAAAAAGCTGGTCATAACCCTCCAAAAACGCCTCCAAAGCCTGAGCAGCGGATTGCTGATCCGGTGTGGGGTGGGGAGGCAGGAAGGATTGGAGGGTGGGCATGGGTTATTTAAATTCTAGATCACAATTAGTGTTAGTTAATAATAGGTACACTATTTGAAATAGGGATGTGATGTTTTTTGATACGACATCACTTTTGTCGTCATCCTTATCCTTATATTCCTCAGTATGCTTGTAAAAATCCTGGTCAATATCATCCCCATGAATTATAAATAATTTGTTTCTGTAGTTATTTAATTGGTACAGGTTTTCCCAGTACTTTTTCCTCTCTGTTTTGGATATTTGCAAGGATTTGATAATGAATGCAATTTGCAGTGATATTTTTGACTCAACCCGGGATTTATTTTCTATTGGTGAATTAAGTATAGTATAAGAATTATCAGACCAATCGATGTAAGTTTTTTGCTTTCCATCAGCTCCTCTTTTAATCAAATAAGATGATTTATCCCTTAATCGCCACTCTCGAATTTTATCTCTATCGTTGCCATTGGATTTGTCAAAGTAAATTTCACTGATCTCATTCAAAATGCTCCATAAAGTAATAAATGCTAACTTTTTATCAGAAAAGTAAAAGGTGTCTCTGTTAAATCTAGTTTGTTCAAAACCTCGTTTAAGTAAGCCGTAAAACATTTTTAACCTTTCCTCAATTCGAGCCCTTAATATCCAACTATTCTTATCTTTAAGGTTATTTTTAAAATAGGTGCTTTCAATAATTTGGTTTATGCCGAAGTAGAACGGTTTTAGGAATTGGTAGTTTTTGTGAATTTCTATTACATCCTTGATTAAATTAGTGTAGTTTTTTCTGCTTGTCTCAGGTTCATATACTGTATCCGGAGAATCCTTGATGAACATACCATCAGCCCCCTCATTCATTATTTTTGTCAATGTACGCGCTTTATTCGAGGCTGTAAAAATAATTATTGGAATGTGAGGACATTCCCTTTTCATGATTTGAAGCGCCTTGTATCCATTTCTATAATGTGGCGAAAGTCCATTTTTTTCAGGTAAATTAAGGTCTAAAAAAATTAGGTCTACCTTTTTTGCAATCAATTTAAAAAATTCCTTCTCATCTAAATCGAGACTTTGCAATTCTTTGGCAAAGTATATTTTATTACCAAATATCAATTCTAAAACCTGTTGCCATCCTTTGGATGCATCGTCATCGACCAATAAAACACTTAATTCGGGACACGAGATTTGGGTTCTGGTGATTTTTTTTCTATTCTCAAGTGCATGATTTCTTATCCAAAGAAGTTTTTTGAAGTATAAGGTTGGCGGAAACTCATAATCAATATCCTCCGGTTTCAAGCCCGCATTTTCAGCAAGTATAAGTGCTCCCCACTGGTTTGCTATACCGTGCCTGGAATCTATATGGGCTTTAATGTCGAGGTCCATTGCATTTAAAAAGTGAGGTTGCCCCTTCTTTAAATGTCTAACAATTGCATACTGCTCTTTTTCCAGGATTGGATCTTTGATACGTTCAAACGCTATTGACTTTTCCCAATATTCTGTACCACTGAGATAGAAGAAATTCAAGACCGGGGATTCATTTAGTGCTTTGAGACTCAATTCCTCATGTCCAATTATGTTTATGGCAATTTCTTCCTGCCTAAAATTTGTGAATGGATGAAGAGCTATATGACTTGCCAGCATAACTGCAAAAGGCAGATTTATTTTTGTCTTATCTTCACTGAGCTCAATTATAAGGTGCTTAAATGGTTTCTCGATCTTGGCATTAATACTTTGACAAATACGATCACATGTCTTCTCCTCCGGTGAAAT
>PWJP01000045.1 GCA_003559985.1 Saprospirales bacterium | reverse complement strand
TGTAGAGGTTTCGACTTATATCGTACCGGTGAGTAAACCGCTCAGAAAAAGGTGCCCAGACGATGGTCTCACTTTGAAGATGGATCTGAAAAATGGTTTTGGGACCGGTGTGGTCGGCAGATTCCATTATTTTATCCACTGTGTAGTAGGGGAAAAGTGCGTACTCGGGATTTTTCCTTCCCGCGCTGAGTCCACCATTGCTTGCGATAAACATCCAGTGGTTGGCATCGATCACGACACTCATAAAGAATGGCCGCATCTTATCGTAATTGGAAATCTTGAAAAAGGGGTCACTATTTATGTGCACTTCATCAAGTTTTACCTTCTTTTTCGATCTCCTTTCAATAGTTTCTGAGTAGGCTTTTATCATTCTGGCTTTTTCTTTTCAAAATCGGACTCGATCAAGTCCCTTTCACGATGGCTTAATGGCGCTATTTCATGGATTGCGCTAATTCATAAGCCTGCTCGATGTCAATTTCATCAAAATGTTGTCTTAGATGATTGAGGGTTTTGCCCTCTGAATAGGGATTTATCTCGTGGGCCTTTTTTAGAGCAAAATAAGCAGCCCGGGGATGCAGCTCGTAAAATCCCTCCTCATCGGTCGGGCCTTTTGCACAAATGCCAAACCACTCCTCGTTCATGTTGTTTTTGCCGGGTATGTGGTCGAACTCGTAACCTCCGTTTTCCCAACTGGCTTCTGTATTGTGGACATCTAAATCACGGGTTTGACCGGACTTCCACCAGCCGTCACTAAACTGGAATGTAAAACCACCAAGGGAATTTCCGGATTTGCCCATTCCGGCAGCATTCTCGTAAATTTCCAGCCAGTTGGCCACATTGTAAATTGCCTGGTCTTTTTGGGCCTCCTCTTTCGTAATGGCATTGAATGCATCGGAACCAAACTCGGTCAATAAGATGGGTTTTCCGTATTCATCTTTCACCCGCTCGTACAGATCCGTAAAGGACATGCCGCGATATACATTGATGCCGAGAATATCGATGTCTGGACACTCTTCTACGATGATATCTAAAAACTGCAAATCACCATTACAAATCGCCACCGGATGTTCCGGGTCAACAGACTGCATGGACAAAGCACCTTTGTTGAACAAGCTGTACATGGCGCGGGCACTCTCCAGATATCCTTCGTCAATTTCAGGGATATCCTCAGTCTCAGCACCTGCCCAAAATAAACCGTAATTGTTTTCATTGCCCAGAAGATAGAGCAACAGGCCTTCAGTATCTTTGTACTCAGCAGCTAGTTCTTTTACTTCAGTTAAAAGAACCTCTATGGCCTTCTCGTCCGCATAATCTGTTTTGGGTAGCCACTGGCCATCCAATTCGTAACCGTATCTCCCAAAGGGATGATTCAGCATGGTATAAATCCCGAAATTTTTATAAATGTATTCGATCCACTTAGGTTGGATACCGGTGTAAACCCTTATGGCATTTACTCCCATTTCTTGTAACAGGCCCATTTCGTAATCGAGTGCTTCCCTGATGAACTCATCTGGCTCTTCCCAAATAATGTACTCGTAATTCGTACCAATGGGAAAATAATCCCAGTTCATCCCGTTGACCATGAATGGCTCTCCATCCACCTTCAATTTCCAACCATCTGGCCCTTCTTTTACATGTACTCCGCTTCTTTCAGATTTTTCAGTTTCACCCGCCTTATCAGCTTGATGGCAAACTACTGTGAACAAAAGACAGCAAAACAATAAAGCCCGGTATGACATAGGAGATCCTTTGAGATGATCTGTGAATTGATTCTAAGTGATTAAAAGGTATTTACTGGAAAACCTTAATGTAATCCACCTCCATGGTGCTGCGCTCAAAATCCGGATCCACATCACCTCCAAATGTTCCCCCCATAGCCACATTCAACAGAAGGAAAAACGGTTGATTATAGGGAAGGGATGGATTGTTTTGGAATACATGATATATTTGATTGTTTACTGCAAAAATGATGTGCTCCTCTGTCCATTCCACGGTGTAAACGAAGAATTCCTCAGAAACTCCGGGCACATCTGTGGTTTGGGTAACGGCATCTCCGCCCGAGTTACCGGGAAAATGGAGGGAGCCATGTATTACGTCCTGTTGATTGCCACGGTGTTCCATAATGTCAATCTCACCACAAAATGGCCAGCCTGCAGTGGGAAAGTCAACTCCCATCATCCACAAAGCGGGCCAGGTTCCACCACCCTCGGGTAGTTTTGCCCGAATATCAATTCTTCCGTACTGGAAGTCAAACTTATCCAGGGTGGTCATACGGGAAGAGGAGTAATTAAAACCATTAGTAGGCTCAGCGATCAAATCAATCTTTAGAGTTCCATCAGAAACCATCGCATTTTCTTCGGTGTAGTATTGAAGCTCTAGATTACCCCAACCATCTACGCCATTGCCAATGTCAAAATTCCAAATATCGGGATTTGGTGGACCATCGACATCAAATTCCTCCGCCCAGACCAGTTGATCAAACTCGGATTCAAGCTCAGTACCGGGTCCCGATGGCTCTTCTGTGGTAAACTTAAAGTACCACGCTAGCGGATTGTTGACCGAACCAGAAATGGCTCTGACATGCATAAAAGTTTCGCTTATCTCCAGAATCTCATAAGTGCTGGTAT
Organism: Saprospirales bacterium; assembly: GCA_003559985.1. GTDB lineage: Bacteria > Bacteroidota > Bacteroidia > Chitinophagales > Saprospiraceae > PWJY01. The sequence continues at coordinate 1,595 of PWJP01000045.1, read as the reverse complement.
TGATATAATAACTCATAAAACCCTCGTCCGAGATGGTGAATTGAGTACCGGTTGTCAATTCTTCCGGAGTATCAAATGATGAAGCGGCAAGGCTGGCAATACGTGTACCCTCTGTTTCAAAGGGCAGGCATTGGTCTTCATCACCTCCGCCACCTCCAACACTGGTAAATTCAGCGTTGAAAAAGGTCTCGCCGGCATTGTCGTGGTCAAAAGTGATACTTCCGCCGTCCAGGGTAAAGGTTATAACATCATCGTAGAGACAGGGTGCGAGTTGATTGGGTGCTGCAGCAAAGAAATCCGGCGTATATGTGTCCAGAGGCCCCACTCCAAGATGGCCCTGAACATCGGCAGCTATTGACCAGGTTTTGGTGTCGTCACCGGTAAGCAGCGATCTGGCTACCGGATCTTCAAATTCACTTAATACGGTAATCAAAATGGTTTCCGTGGTAACCAGTCCACCTGTACCTGAGGCCGTAACAGTAACCAAATAATCGTTGGTGCCCACTGTGGTGTATGTGTGTGTGACACTTCCACCCGGAGCCAATCTCGTTATATTATCACCAAAGTCAAATTTGTAACTGATTGCATTATTGGCCGTTGCGGTAAAATTCACCACACCACTGCCATCTCCAAATGGCTCATCTTCGGTGGCGTTTTGTATATCAACTTCGATTTGAAGATTGGTGGGAGCCGTCAGGTCGCCAAATTGAGCGTCGTCATCCTGACAGGCCACCAAGAGTATTATAGCGAGGAGAAAGATAAATTTCTGGGTCATTGTTGTTAGTTTATTAGTTGAATATCATCAAAGTAGAAGGTGAGTCCCTCTCCGGGATTACCAAAGTCCATAAACACCACTACACGGTCCATGCTTTCTGAGAGGTCTATTCCCGAGAAGTCAAAAGTCAGTTCTGTCCATTCTTCTGCTGAGGTTACTGTTGCAGGCACCTCCATTTCGTAGGCTGATGAGGTAGTCTCCAGTTTCAATAGCACGGTGACTCCCTCTCTGGGGGACCAAACCACCATGCTTAGTGTTTGACTGGCGCTAAAATCAATGGCTTCATCCAAATCGATAAATGAACCGCCCCATACTTCAGCTCCCTGTGATTTAAACTGTTCAGCTACGCGGTTGGAAGTATTAATACCTGATGGGTCCGGGTTAGCAATAACCTGAGTTTCAGAGCCGCCAAAATTCTCCCAGATATAATCCAATGTTCCCTCAAAGGTCAGGGGCAATTTTATAGACTCCGGTCCGGTATCACCGCCATAGTCTAAATCATCAAAATAATAGACCTCACCGGAGCCGGGTGTGCCAAAGTTGAAGAAAAAAACCACTCTGGTCCATTCCTCTGTTGTAGAAGCATCTGAGAAATCAAACTCCAACTCGACCCACTCCTCAGCCACCGGAGCCTGAGCACTAACCTCAATTTCTGCTCCGGTTTCGGGATTCTCAAATTTTAGCAAGACGGGAATATAGGCCTGAGGAGACCAAACCTTGAGGTTAATGGTTGAACTTATCCCAAAATCTACCGGCTCATCCAGGTCAATATGTGCTCCGGCCCAATCTTCTGAACCGCTGGCCTTTAACATCTCAGCCA
>PWJP01000002.1 GCA_003559985.1 Saprospirales bacterium | reverse complement strand
CTATTCAGTGACGGTGGAGGACGCTGAAATAGACGGCTGTGAAGGAGAGATTACTATTGAAATTGAGATTCAGGGCGATTTAGATTTGGATATCATAACGGTTCACACAACCTGCCAATTGGAAAACGGATCAATCTCCGTCACGCCGGACGGACCTGGACCATTTTCCTACTTTTGGGACGGGCCAACTACCATTACCGGTTCTGAAGGGGAGGATTTGGAATCTGGTTTTTACAACCTGACAGTGACAGATGACATCACAGGTTGTGAAACAGAGACCACCATAGAAATTGAAGACTCCGACCCTTTGGATATTTCCGCCACCATTGAAAATGCGGATTGCGACGGAGGTTTGGGTAGCGCAGAGCTCAGCGTGACAGGTGGTTCGGGTAATTTTTCTTACACCTGGGCCCCAGCAGTTTCCAGCGATGCAATAGCTTCAGATCTGGTTGAAGGCACCTACTCAGTGACAGTTGAAGACAACGAAATAGACGGTTGCGAAGGAGAGATTGGGATTGAAATAGAATTGCATGGTGACTTGGATTTGGACATCGTAATCGACCACACCACCTGCCAATTGGACAACGGTTCGATCTCCGTATCCCCTGATGGACCTGGACCTTTTTCCTACGATTGGACCGGACCAAATGCCATTACCGGCTCCGAGGGTGAAGATTTGGAATCTGGTTTTTACAACCTGACTGTTACAGACGACCTAACAGGCTGCGAAACAGAGACCACCATAGAAATTGAAGACTCCGATCCACTGGATATTTCCACCACCATCGAAAATGCGACTTGCGATGGAGGCTTAGGTAGCGCACAACTCAACGTAACAGGCGGTTCAGGTAGTTTTTCCTACAACTGGAATCCATCCGTGTCAAGCAATTCCACGGCTTCGGACCTGGAAGAAGGCATTTACTCAGTGACGGTGGAGGACAATGAAATTGACGGCTGCGAAGGAGAAATTTCAGTTGAAATCGAAATGCAGGGTGATTTAGATTTGGATATCACAACCGTTCACACAACCTGCCAATTGAACAACGGTTCCATATCCGTCACACCAGCCGGACCAGGACCATTTACCTTTGATTGGGACGGACCAACTCCTATCACAGGTTCTGAGGGAGACGAACTCGAAGCCGGATTTTACAACCTGACCGTTACTGACAACCTCACAGGTTGTGAAACAGAAACCAACATCGAAATTGAAGACTCGGATCCGCTCGAAATCTCCGCCACTACCGAAAATGCAGATTGTGACGGAAGCTTGGGTAGTGCCCAACTCAGTGTTTTAGGTGGATCGGGGGATTTTTCTTACTACTGGAACCCTTCTGTGTCAAGCGATGCCACGGCCTCGGACCTGGATGAGGGGATTTACTCAGTCACAGTAGAGGACAATGAAATAGCCGGTTGTGCAGGAGAAATTGAGGTTGATATTGAAATGCAGGGGGAATTGGATTTGGACATTATATCTGAGCACACCACCTGCCAATTGGACAACGGTTCTATCTCCGTCACACCAGCCGGACCTGGACCATTTACCTTCGATTGGACCGGACCAACTCCTATCACAGGTTCTGAGGGAGACGAACTCGAAGCCGGATTTTACAACCTGACCGTTACTGACGACCTCACAGGTTGTGAAACAGAAACCAACATCGAAATTGAAGACTCGGATCCGCTCGACATTTCAGCCATTACCGAAAATGCAGATTGTGACGGAAGTTTGGGTAGTGCACAACTTAATGTGACAGGCGGATCGGGTAATTTCTCCTACAACTGGGACCCGGCTGTGTCAAGTAATGCCACGGCTTCGGACCTCATTGAGGGCACTTATTCAGTGACAGTAGAAGACGACGAAATTGATGGTTGCGAAGGAGAAATTGAGGTTGATATTGAAATGCAGGGTGAATTGGATTTGGACATTATATCTGATCACACCACCTGCCAATTGGACAACGGTTCCATCTCCGTATCCCCTGATGGTCCCGGACCGTTTTCCTACGATTGGGCCGGACCGACTGGTATCTCAGGCTCAGAAGGTGAGAATCTCAGTTTTGGGACCTACAACCTAATTGTCACCGATGAATTTACCAATTGTACGGCCGAGGCTCAGATAGAAATTGACCCCTCGGATGCCCTTCAATTGACAACTGATATTGAGCATCCTCAATGCGATGGAACAACCGGATCAATAGGAATATCTGCATCCGGTACCGGTGGAAGTTACAACTACAACTGGAGTGACCCCCAATTATCCGGGCCGGAGGTGGATGATTTAGAGGCCGGTGTTTTTACAGTAACCGTTACTGACCCCGATATTCCGGGATGTGAAAGTGAGGAAGTTATAGAATTAATCTGGGAAGGTGAGCTGCCGGTTGAAATAACAGCCATCGAGCCCTCATGTAATGAGAGCAATGGAGAATTATTCCTCGACCCCTATGGCAACGAATCATTTGAATACGAATGGAGTTTGGACAACCCCTCCCCACTTACTGGTAATGGCGGAACAGGAATTGATCCGGGTACTTATTGGGTAACAGTCACCGGTACAGAGACCTTTTGCACCGCAGAGCTTGAAATAGAGCTGGATGAAATACCCCCTTTTGACGTGGATGTTGAAATCATTCATCCCGACTGTTATGAAGACAATGGAAGTATAACATTGAATCCGGATGGAGCAGGACCCTATGAGTACTCCTGGGGATCAGCTAATCAGTTGGAAGACCTGGGGCCCGGGCTTTACGATTTTATAGTTACCGATGTGCAAACGGGTTGCGTGTGGAGAGGGGATGCTGAGCTGGAATACCAGCACCTTTTTGATGCCACCGTAGAGACAATTGACCCATCTTGTGGGGAGGATGACGGAGAGATTTTGATTACCCCCGATGGATCGGGCGAATATTCCTACCAGTGGGACGGGCCGGGAAATGCAACAGGCCATAATCCCACCGAAATTCCCGGGGGCGATTGGTTTGTAACCATCACGGATGACTTCAGCAATTGCACCCTTGAACTCGACATTATCCTGGAAATCACAGAGCCTTTTGACCTCGACTCTTCAATTGAAAATCCGTTTTGCAGCCAGGCTGACGGTTCAATTTGGGTGACTCCTCAAGGGACCGGGTCTTTTGAGTATGAATGGGACCCTGTAAATGTAATTCAGGGAATGGGGGGTGGAGATTTAGCTGCCGGGGTTTATCAACTGACGGTGACCAACATCTCAAATGGTTGTGAACTCGATTTTGAGTTTGAACTTACCACAGACCCGCCATTGGAAGTAAGCAGCACGGTTTCTCACCCCTCCTGTCAAATCGATGACGGGGAAATTTCATTGAGTCCGGATGGAACTGGCCCCTTCGATTACGAGTGGAGTGGACCCATCGCAGTCAGTGGTGAATCGGGAGAAAACCTGCCCGGTGGAATGTATTGGATAACTGTCACGGACCTGCACACGGGCTGTTTTCAGGAATTGGAAATTGAACTCATAGCTCCAGTTCCCTTCACCACCGAGAGTTTCGTTCAGCAACCCTCATGTGAGGAAGAGGATGGTGTTATTGAGGTGGAAACAAATATATCAGGTGATTTTGATTATCAGTGGAGTGGACCGGTTCCCATTGATGGAAGTACTGGTGAAAATCTTCCCCCGGGAAGCTACAGTTTGCTGATTGAAGATTTAAACACAGGTTGTACGGACTTTTTGGAGTGGGAATTGATTGCCCCCGAGCCATTTGACCTGGATTACGATTCAGAGGATACAAATTGTGGCCTTAACAATGGTTCGATTTCAGTTTTTGCCACCGGCACCGGGCCATTTGATTACGAATGGTCAGGTCCTGTGTTTATAACAGGAGATTCAGGCACAGAATTAGAAGCCGGAACTTATGCATTATCAGTGACTGACATCAGCACCGGTTGCTCGGAGTATGTAGAAATAACCATTGAATCATCCCAGGGGCTCGACTTTGAATACGAAATCACAAATCCCAACTGCGGAGAAGACAATGGCTCTATTCAGCTCATTCCCCAGGTTCCAGGCAGCTATGTTTACAATTGGGACGGTCCAGTACCCCTTGACGGAGAGCAGGTAGAAGATTTGCCGGCCGGATTTTACTCCGTGACAGTTAGTGACCAGGATACAGACTGTGAGTGGTTTATGGATTTTCACCTGCAAACCGACGCGCCATTAGATGCTGAAATAGACAAAACCCATCCCACTTGTGGAGATAACAACGGCTCCATTGAAGTCCAAACCGAAGGTCAGGGGCCTTTTGACTTCGAATGGGACGGCCCGGTTGATGTCAGCGGAACCAGTGGAACATCGCTATCGGCGGGCAACTATCAGCTAACCATTATCGATCAGAGCGATGGGTGCTCCAGAGAGTGGAATATTGAACTCATTGACAGCGGTTCCTTCTCTGTCGATTTCGAACTTTTGCCGCAAGACTGCGAAACAGGACTGGGTGGGATATCCATAGAAACAGAGGGTGAAGGACCCTTTGATTTTCAATGGAGCAGCTCATCAATTCCCAATAGCCCACAGGCAGACTCTCTCCCTCCCGGAATTTATGAGGTGACCGTGACTCAGACAGAATTCCAATGCGAAGAAGAACTCACCATAGTAATTGACACATTGCCGCTTTTGTCGATTAATGCCACCGTTGAAAACACGAGCTGCAGCGAAGATAATGGAAGTATTTTTATTGAACCCCGAGGTTCCGGAGATTTCACCATTGATTGGAGTGGGCCGGTTTCTGTGCCTGAACTGGGCGACAGTTTGCTGCCGGCCGGGGCATATTCAGTGACAATCACTGATACAATTACCGGATGTACAAAGGAAAATGAATTTACAATTCAGGATTCAGAATTGCCCGAAGTTGATATTGAAAAAGTTCAGCCTGACTGCGGAGTGGACAACGGCGAAATTTGGATTGTAAATGCCGGTGGCCAACCCTTTGAATTTGAATGGACCGGTCCTGTAACTGTTGAAAATACTGGCTCTTCCGGGCTCTCCGCGGGCGTTTATTTGCTGAATGTAATTGATACGACAACCGGATGCTCCAATCAGTATTCACTGGAACTGACCGGCGATGACCTCTTTGAATTCGACACCACTTACTCCCATTCCATTTGCGAAGAAAACAATGGCAGCATTGTTGTGGAAGTCGATGAACCGGACAATTACGATTTTTCATGGAGTGGACCTGTGGAAGTAAATGGTCAGGGAGGTAGCGACCTTGCGCCGGGCAATTATTCTGCTACCATTACGGAAATCAGCACAGGATGCAGCAGATATTTTGAGGTGGAACTCGAAGGCGGGACTCCCCTCGAATTTGACTTTGATGTGCAAAATACTTCCTGTGGCCTGGATAACGGCGAAATTTCTGCAAACCCGCTCAGACCGGGAGACTACAGTTATTACTGGAACGGCAACCCGGGAGACAGTGTATTGTCAGAAATCGGTCCCGGCACTTATACCCTGATCATCGATGAGGAATCCAACAGTTGCACAGCAGAATACAGTTTTGATATTGAAGAATCTACCGCACCAGGCTTAATCCTTTTTGAAGAATGCCAGCCCGACGGCGAGTCCTATATCGTTTCCGGTTTTGTGGAGAATGGAAGCCCGGAGTACACTTCTATTGCAGGTGGTGTGGACATTCACTTCGAGCAGGATAGTTTTTGGTCAGATCCCATTCCGGGTGGAGATCCCTATGAAATTCAGATTTCGGACTCAAACGGCTGCCTGACAGACCTTTACTCAGGCATTAAAGAATGCGAATGCGCAACCAGTGCCGGTGAATTGCCCGCGGATACTTTATCTGTCTGCGTAGAAGAATCTGTGGAAACAAGTATAATTCCTGGTACATCTGTGAATTCCGGCAGTGATGTTTTTTCTTACATCCTATACAGAAATCCAACAGACCCAATGAACAGCCTGATTGCAACCAGCCGGAGCGGAGTATTTCAATTTAATTCCACGGAAATGACAAGCGGTCAATTCTACTATATTTCCCATATTGGGGGTGCTGCTGACGAAAATGAAAATCCCGATCCTAATTCTGCCTGTTTTGACATTGGAAATCCACAGTCCGTGCAGTGGTTGGATTATCCTGAATCCAGTGCCGGTTACCAACTTATTGTCACTTGCGATGGCTACGAAGCAGTACTTTTTGTCGAGATTGAAAACAGTTCCCAAACCGGGTCTGTCGAATATCAGTGGTTTGATGAAAATGGACAGCCCGTTGCTGGTGAAAATGTATCGGACCCCACCATTTTCAACAGTGGTCATTTTGTACTTCGGTCTTTAAATTCCGCTCAGTGTGAAATTATTGACACCATAGAAGTGAGCATACCAGAGTTTTCTGAAATTGAAGTCGATGTTTTTAAAACCAATCCGACTTGCCCCGGAGAATCGGATGGCAACGTGATGCTTGAAATAATGGACGGTGAATTTTCGCCATATACGATATCAATGGGTGGAGAAATTCAGACGGAGAACCACATTTGGGAAAATTTGTCTGCCGGAATTTACGAATTCGTAATACGGGATTCCCTCGACTGCACCAAAGATGTGCAAATTGAGCTTGAGGAGCCGGTGGGTGCTGTGATAAGTTTGGGTGAGGACATCAGCACCACAGTAGGAAGCGAGGTATTAATCGAGGCTGGTATCGCAGACGGGGATCTTGAAATCATCCACTATCAATGGGAGCACCCGAATGGCGATTTGAGCTGCTCCGACTGTCCGGAGTTGACCTTCACAGTGGAAGAACCGGGCTATGTACAACTTACGGTGACAGATGCCAACGGTTGCAAATACACTGCACCACCAATTATGATTCGTGTTTCCGGCCAGGCAGAAATCTATGTGCCCAATGCCTTTTCGCCCAATGGAGATGGCGTCAATGACATATTCAAACCCTACTTTTCAGACAGTGAAATAAAAGTCGAGCATTTCGAAATTTATGACAGATGGGGCAGCCGCGTTTTTTCACAAAAACAATTTCAGGCAGGTGATCAGAACACAGGCTGGGACGGAACTTTCTGGGGTGAGGAAATGAGCCCCGGAGCCTATATGTTTTCACTCAGGGCCGTTGAAAGCACCGGTGAGATCATTACAATGTCAGGCGATTTCTTACTTTTGCTATAGAAGTTAATTCTGAATGAAGGGTCTTTACCCGGGCGGCAGCCCTTTGAACCCATTGCAATATAGTTGGGATTTTTTCCGGCTAAAAAACAGATAAACACTTTTATTTTTAAGCGCCGTGTGTTGGAGAAGAGATTTCTCAAATTAATATTGCAAACCAGCCAAGCGGCATTATCGAAAAATGTGAACAAACTATAAAAAATGACCGAAACGGACAAATCTGACCCATTGGCAAAAGCTGTAAAGGAAGGGTTTTCAAAAACACCAAAATCCATCCCCAGTTGGACCTTTTACGATGAAAAGGGAGATCAACTATTCAGGGATATTATGAACCTCCCGGAGTACTATCTGACTGATTGTGAAGCTGAGATTTTCCAAAATTCCGCAGATGAAATGCTGGAGACTTTTGGCGCGAACAATGAAAAATTCGATCTGATAGAACTGGGTGCAGGAGATGGAGTTAAGACAGAAATCCTGTTGAAAAATTGGGTAAATGCCGGCGTGGAATTCAGATACTACCCTGTGGATATCTCACCTTATATTCTCAAGACACTCGAGAAGCGTATGAGCAAAAATCTTCCTGAGCTGGAGATTCACTCACTGCCGCTCACCTTTGATGAAGCACTGGAGGGACCTATTGAAAAAATGAATAAAAATCGCAAGGTGTTTTTCTTTCTCGGCTCAAACATCGGAAATTTGAATCGACAGCAGGGCATTGATTTTCTCAAAAACCTGAGAACCCGAATGAATAAAGGGGACATGGCTTTGGTGGGATTTGACCTTAGAAAAGACCCCAGGGTCATCCTCAAAGCATACGACGATTCGCGCGGTGTGACTGCGGAGTTCAATCTCAATCTGCTGGATCGGTTAAATCGCGAATTGGGCGCCAATTTTGAAAGGGATGCCTTTTCCCATTTTCCGTACTACGATCCGGTTGTTGGAACAGCGAAGAGCTACATAGTCAGTCACAAGGACCAGGAAGTTACTTTTGACCGGCTGAAACGCTCCTATTCTTTCGATGCCTGGGAGCTGATTCACACCGAAATTTCCCGAAAATTCAGCCCGGAAGAAATTGAAGAACTGGCCAGTTTGGCGGGCTTGCGTGCGGTTCATTATTTCGAGGACAAGCGGTCGTATTACCGAAACACGGTTCTTATGTGAGGTGCCGGCTATTTTAGGGGAATTTCAATGAGTAGCAATTCACTCCCTTTTTCCACCTCAGCAGTCAGACTTTCAAATTGTCGGATGCCCAATGCATCTCGCCTCCCCGCACGAACGCCATCGATCTCCATCCCACCTTTGATTACAAACAGGAACAGCCCGTTGCCGGTTTTTCTCAGGGAGTAATCCAATTCAGTATTGCGATTGCTATTGTAAAGGTGGAACCACGCCTGTTGATTGATTTTCAGACCTTCATTTCCCACGGGGTCCACCACCGTTTGTAATTTTTCCATACGCTCTTCCACCGAAAACCTTCGCTGTTCGTAGCGGGGTTCGATATTCATCTGTTCGGGGAAGACCCATATTTGCAAAAATTTTACCGGCTTCTTGTCGGATGCATTCATCTCGGAATGGCTAATACCTGTCCCGGCGCTCATAATCTGAACATCGCCCTGTTTTATCTCCCCGGATCTGCCCGTACTGTCCCGGTGTGCAAGGGCTCCCACAAGCGGTATGGTGACGATTTCCATGTTTTCATGGGGATGCATTCCAAAACCTTCACCCTGGGCAACTGTGTCGTCATTCAAAACTCTGAGTTTTCCAAAACCGGTGAGCTCGGGATTGTAAAATGAGCCAAAACTAAATGAGTGCCAACTGTCGAGCCACCCTATCTGAGTACGGCCTCTTTGCTTTGCATCGAAAAATTTGATTTCCATGGTTGATGTTTTCTGTACTAACTAAACGCCTTGCTAATTGACGGATTTGAAGTCCTTTGTTATTGGTTAACAAAGTTTTCGCCTTTTGTGTACCAATAATAGGAGGAATTTTTCCGGTTTGATGGTCCGAACTTCCTCAGAAGGGAGTTGTGAGAGCTGTAAAAAAGAGAGACCCACCTTATTCTGGGGCTTCCTAAGAAATTGTAAATTAATGATTCAAGGGACCTTAGAAGTAAATGGGTTGAATTGGCGGAATTCACTTCACATTGATACTTTTATCCAAATAATCGGTGATTTGATATAAAAAAGCTGGTCACACCCATGAGAATTGGTTAATATTGCCTTGTGGAATAAGGTATAAATTATGAAAATTACGAAAATTATTTGGATAGCTTCAGTGGTGGTGTTGTTCGGTTTCAAAGCCGAAGGACAGGAAGTCTGGACTTTGGAGGAATGCGTCAGGCACGCACTGGAAAACAATCTCAGCATAAAAAATGCCCTGCTCAATGAGCAAATGGCCGTACTGAGTAAAAATCAGGCAGGACACAATCGATATCCCTCTTTGAATGCCACCACCAATTTTGGAAACAACTTCGGGCGGACGATTGACCCGGCGACCAACCAGTTTCGCTCACAAAATCTCACATTCAACAGTTGGTCACTCAACTTCAATATGCCGATTTTCAACGGCTTTGCCATAAGCAATCGGATAAAACAGGCCAGAGCTGAGTTGAAAGCCAGCCAATACGACACAAAGCAAACCAAAGACGATATACAGCTCAATGTGGTCACCTTTTATCTCAATGTACTATTTGCCGAAGACAACCTCGAGAATGCGAACAACCAATTAGAGATAAGCACACGTCAATTGGAACGCATGAACGCCATGATACGCGCCGGAGCCGCTCCGGCATCCGAGCGATACGATTTGGAGGTCCAGGTAGCCATGGATGAAGAGCGGGTTGTTCAGGCAGAAAATGCGGTGGAGCAAAGTCTGATTGAACTTAAGAACCTACTGCAGCTCGATCCTACCAAAGAAATAGAACTGGACAGGCCCGAACTGGAGGTGCCGGATTCCGACCCACTACTGGCTGTTGATTTTCAAACCCTTTACAACAATGCGCTGGAGAGTCAATCCATGGTTAGAAGCAGCGAGCGTCAAATTGAAGCTGCAAGGTTGGGAGAGGAAATTGCTTCCGGTGGAATGCTTCCATCTGTTTCTTTTGGAGGATCCATTTCAACCAATTACTCCAACCGGGCACAGAGAATTACGGACATTGAAATTGTCCAGCAAAATTTGCCTGTGGCAGTCAACGGCGTACCTGTAGTGCTCACCCTGCCAAGTGAAATGCCGGTTTTGGAGGACAACCCCTATTTCAGCCAGTTGGATGAAAACTTTGGTTACGGCGTGGGAATTACGGTGAGTATTCCCATTTACAACAATCTAAGCAACAGAATCAATTATCAGCGGGCGCGCCTCAACACCATACAGGCAGAAAATGCCAGCGAACAAATCAAGCAAAACTTACGGACCAGTGTCTCGGAGGCCAGGGCCAACGCCAGAGCAGCTCTGCAGGCCTATCGCGCTGCCGAACGCTCACTGGAAGCCAGCCAGATTGCACTTGACAATGCAGAGCGAAAACTAGAAGCCGGCACAGCCACCACCTTCGACTTGATTAACTCACAGAATCTACTGAACAACTCCCGAAACAATCTGCTGCAAGCGCAATACGACTTTATATTTAAACTGAAGGTCATCGATTACTACCTCGGCAATCCGCTAACCCTTGACTAAAAAACAGGTCGGCTTGAATCGGCATATTACATATAGAAATACCTAACAAGATGAAATCAATTACAAAAATCTCTCAGATACTCCTCGTACCAACCATGGTCGCAATGGCATTTCTGCTCCCCGGTTGTGATGCAGGTTATACCGAACGCGTTAACACCGAAGAGGTAAAAGAGCGTACGATCGTGGAGCGGGTAACAGCAAGCGGGAGGATTTTTCCGGAAAGAGAGGTGAAGATAAGCTCTGATGTTTCCGGAGAAATTGTCGAACTCAAAGTGGCAGAAGGTGATTCTGTCCAGCAGGGTCAAATGCTCGCCCGTATCAATCCCGACACCTATATTTCTGCCGTTGAACGCGGAAAAGCCAATCTCAACAATGCGCGTGCTCAAAAAGCCGTAGCCATGGCCTCCGTTGAAAATGCGAAGGCCCAGATGGAACAGGTTCGAGCTCAATACAACAATGCCAAAAGAACTCACGAGCGCAATACCAGCTTACTGGAGGATGGAATCATATCAGAGTCTGAATTTGATAACTCCCTGGCCAATTACGAATCTGCAAAGGCCAATCTGGAGGCCGCCATTGCTTCCATTTCATCTTCTGAGCAGAATGTGGAGGCCGCAGAGTACAACATCAAAGGGGCCGAGGCCAATTTGAATGAGTTGCAGTCCAATCTCCGAAGGACCACTATTTTTTCACCGGTATCCGGCATTGTATCGCGACTGGACGTTGAGCTCGGAGAAAGGGTGGTGGGTACCATGCAAATGGCGGGTACTGAAATGATGCGCATCGCTAATTTTGACGCTATGGAAGTGCAGGTGGAAGTGAGCGAAAATGATATTTTGCGCGTGTCTTTGAGGGATTCTGTCGAAATTGAGGTGGATGCATACGTGGATCGCGTATTTTATGGAAGGGTCACAGAAATTGCCAACTCCGCTGCCAACGTGCTGCAAACAGGACAATCCCTCGCAACTGACCAGGTCACCAACTTTATTGTCAAGGTTCGCATAGAACCTGAATCTTACATGGACATGGTACGAGAAGGGCGACCTTTCCCCCTGCGTCCCGGAATGTCTGCAGCGGTGGACATCATTACCAACATAGAAGAGGATGTGCTTTCGCTCCCCATTCAGGCGGTCACCACCAGAGAAGATGAGGACACAGGGAGGTTTGAAGAAGTCGTGTTCCTCTACCGGGATGGCAAGGCCAATATGAAGCAGGTGAAAACCGGAATTCAGGACGACCGGTTTATTCAAATTCTCTCGGGTCTTGAAAAAGATCAGGAGGTGATAACCGGACCCTTTTCTGCTGTAGCGAGAAGACTATCGGATGGAGATGAAGTCAACCGCTCAAGCCGGAGGTCGGATGACGAAAGGTAATTTTCCTCCCCTTGCCGTTTTTGTAAAAAACCTGATTCCGGGAACTTATAAAACCCGCATTGCCGACGAAAAAGGATTGGCAGTGGCGAGGGAGGTTTACCAAAGTTTGCTCGAAATAACAGAAAAAACAGTAGCCGACTACCCCGGTGAAGTCTATATCTATTTCAACAACTCCATTCCCCAACCCAAGGATTTCCCCTTTTTCAAAAAAATGTCCTGGAGAGTCCAAAAGGGTTCTGACCTGGGCGAGCGAATGTCCAATGCCTTCGAGGAATTACTTTCCAACCACAGAGGTGCTATTCTCATTGGAAGCGATTGTCCGGTGTTGAATTTGGATCATCTTCGGATGGCTTCAGAAATGCTCCGTCAAAACGAGGTCGTTTTCGGACCTGCTGTGTACGGAGGTTATTATCTAATTGGAATGAACCGTCACTACAGCCTACTCTTTGAAAATATACCGTGGAGCACCTCCTCCGTACTTGATAATTCCATGAGAATCGCCCACCAATCCCAATTGAGTTTTCATACCCTGCCCATGCTTTACGATGTCGATAAATACAGCGACTGGGAGCGGTTTGTTCGCTCCGATTGACTCCGTTAGAAGGGTGTCGGGCCTTAAGTAATGGAGGTCTTTAAAAAGATTTGTTATATTTGTAAAAAAATAACTGCCCGCAATGTCTTTACACACGGGCAGTTAAATGGCGTTAGCCAAAATAGTCAACTTATGAAAAACGCTGTTGCGAAAGCGTTAAAACTTCTTATGGTTCATCTAAGGGTTTACTCATGATCCGGGAACCGCAATGCGATCCAGTAGAATGATGTTGCCGGAGTTTTTGATAATCAGGGATTCTACTCCGCCACTGCCATCGAATAAGAAACTGAATCTGGTGTCCAGGCTTTGATCTTCAAATAAGAAGTCGTGGACCGGTACCGGGTAAACTGACTTGCCATCCGAGCCACTTATTTTCAAATGACCGCCCTCTACGGTGATATTCAACTCCATTCCGCTCTCCAAATTGTAATAAGAGCCGGTAAACAACCTGAGTTCATTCTCATTGATGGAAATACTCACCGATGGTTCAGTTTTCGGACCTTTTTCCAGTATATTGGAAAGTACTTTATTCAATACTCTGCTGAAATCTTTGTCCAGACCGTTACAAAGGACTGCTATTTCGATTCCGGCATCCGGGTAATAGGCGACAAAACTGTGGTACTCATCAAGGCTGCCGAAGTGACCATAACCCAGTTGGTGATAAAAGGGAGTTTCCAACACTCCATAACGAAACCCTTCACGTGTATCAATCATCGTCTGAAGTGATTCCTCACCGATCAATTGGCCATTGAACAGGGCGTTCATAAACACATTCAAATCACTTCCGGTCGATAACACTCCGCCGGCAGCATGCGCATTGTTCAGGTCCATTTCCGGCACCATGGGCACCCAATCCCAGTCGGTCCTGATAAAGGATGTACTCTGCAAATGGCCGGGAACCTCATCCCGGGTGAAAAATGTATTCTCCAGACCCAGGGGTTCACTTATCCTGTCGTTGAGCAATTTACCAAAAGATAGTCCGGCGACATCCTCGAGTATGTATCCCAGCAGCACGTAATTGGTATTGCTGTAGGCCACTTCAGAACCGGGCTCGAAAACCAGGTCAAAACTTTCAAACCATTCCAACATTTCGTCGCGGTCCTTTTCCCTGTGCATCCAATACAGAAACTCCTGCTCGGCTGTGAAATTGGTGAGTCCACTGGTGTGTCTCAGAAGGTCGCTGATTTGAATTTTTTCTGCTTTGGGCATATTGGGGAAAAAGCCTTCCAGCGATTGATCCAGACTTAATAAGCCCTCTTCAGCCATTTGCAAAACCATAACTGAGGTCATCATTTTGGTAGCTGAGCCAATAGCCAGTGGAGTGTTGGAATCCGTTTTTCTCTCTTCCCCATGATTGTACCAGGCTGAACCGGCCTGCCATTCGTAAACGGCTTCACCACCGGAACTAACAACCACAGAGCCCTTAATCCGGTCCCCGTCATCTAATTTTTGCAGATATTCATCCAAAGCGGAAAAATCACCTGCAGTTTGAGAAAAGGTTACAGCGCACATCAACATCAGTGCAATAGTCGAATAAAATTTTGTATATCTCATATCTTCTTTGTTTTCATTGCAAAAATACGGCGATAGGTCTGCTGTATTTTCCGTTTTACGACCATAAGACGTGAATATTCGATGAAAGGTTACTCGATAATTTTGGTGTTAGACAAACCGATATAAATTATCGATGAACTCAAAAAGTCTTTGAGATTTTGCTCCGGCCATACCAATTCGGTGGTTCATATTGTTAACTTTGTAATCCGTTTTATTTCGGGCAATAACCTGATTGGGAATGCCCATTTTATTAGTTATTAAATCCTTTGCCATGCCTGAATTTGTCCATTTACACAACCACTCCCAGTTCTCCCTCCTCGACGGTGCATCTTCTATTGAGGATATGGTAAAAAAAGCCAGTGAGGACGGCCAAAAGGGTGTAGCACTGACCGACCACGGAAATATGTTCGGGGCCTTTAAGTTGGTCGCCGAAGCTACAAAGCATGGAATCAAACCGGTCATCGGTTGTGAGTTTTATCTGGTGGAGGACCGCTTCAAAAAATCATTTTCGCGAAAAGCGGGGGAAAAGGATGTCAGATACCACCAGTTGATGCTCGCTAAAAATAAAACGGGCTACACCAACCTGATAAAAATGTGCTCGCTGGGCTACATCGACGGCTTGTACAGCGACTTTCCCAGAATCGACAAAACACTGGTTGAAAAATACCACGAGGGCGTCATCGCAACCTCTTGCTGCATTGGTGCGGAGGTTCCACAGACCATCCTGAAGGGAAAAATTGCCGAGGCGGAGGAGAAACTCAAGTGGTGGCTGAATATCTTCGGTGATGATTACTACATCGAGTTGCAGCGCCACTGCGGCATGGAAAATGTCGATAATACAGGCTACAGCCAGGAAGATGTCAACCAGGTCCTTTTGGGATTTGCAAAAAAGTACGACATCAAGGTCATTGCAACCAACGACAGCCATTATCTGGATAAAGACGACGCGGTCTCTCACGATATTTTGCTGTGTATTAATACAGGAAAAAAGCTGGCAGAGGAAAAGCGATTCAAGTTTGCCAGCGACGATTTCTTCTTCAAAACCCAGAGCGAAATGGGGGACGTCTTCAGCGATATCCCCGAAGCCCTGGACAACACCAATGAAATCCTCGACAAGGTAGAACCCCTTCAACTGGAAAGGGATGTGTTGCTGCCAGCTTACCCCCTGCCACCGGGATTTGAAAATCAGGAGGACTACCTCAGGCACCTTGCTTTCGAAGGGGCCAAAAAGCGGTATGGTGAATTGACCCAGGAAATAGTCGAACGGCTGGACTTTGAGTTGAAAGTGATCAACGACTCGGGCTACCCCGGCTACTTTCTCATCGTCCAGGATTTTACGAATGTAGCAAGGGAAATGGGCGTGTCCGTGGGACCGGGCCGGGGTTCGGCGGCGGGTTCTGCTGTGGCTTACTGTATCGGGATAACCAATGTGGACCCCATTAAGTACAAGCTGCTGTTTGAGCGATTTCTCAATCCCGAACGGGTTTCCATGCCGGATATCGATATCGATTTTGACGACGAGGGCAGGTCCAAAATCATAGATTATGTAATTGAAAAGTACGGTCGCAATCAGGTGGCCCAAATTATCACCTACGGAACCATGGCTGCCAAATCCTCCATCCGGGACGTCGGCCGGGTAATGGACCTGG
>PWJP01000198.1 GCA_003559985.1 Saprospirales bacterium | reverse complement strand
GGTAGTCACACAGATTCCAAACCTGTGGGTGAGGGTTCAAATCCTTCTTCCAGTGCAATATTGTATCTTATTAGTATTATAACTATCTTTACAGGATATGGGTAGATTTACTGATACACATTTATTTCAGCCTGCTGCTAATTACTTTAGAAAGCACGAATGCTATACAAAACTTGTTCCTAAGACACAGCAATGGAAGGATTTCTGGAAAGAGGAAAGAAGACGATGTTTAGAAGGCTATGAAGTAAACGGTGTAAAGATTACAGGCTACCATTATAACTATCTAAACTATTTTAGAATAGACAGAGCTGTAAAAGTAACAGAGGGGGGACGAGAGTATGAAAAGAGAGAGTTTGACTTTCCAAGATTTTATGATAGTGACTATGATTTCTTTTGGCTTTGTGAAATAGCAAGAAAAGGAATTGAACCTGAAGACTATGAAAAACTAAATTTAGATGTAGAAATACATCCCGATGACCTTTCTGGCGGTAAACAAATGTGTGTTCTTAAAGCACGTAGAAAAGGTTATAGCTATAAGGCTGCTTCTATGCTTTGTAGAAACTATTATCATATGAAACGAAGTAAAAACTTTGTATTTGCTTTTGATAAAAAATACCTTGAAGGAGATGGTATATACCAAAAAGCGTTAGATGGTATTGCTTTTATAGATGAAACTACTCCGTTTATGCAACCTAAGATTATAGACCGTCCTGGACAAATGCTTATAAAGAGTGGCTATAAAGATGTGAAAGACGGTGTACCTATTGATAAAGGATATCAATCTATTATACAAGGTATTTCTTTAAAGGATAATCCCGATGGTGGTATTGGTCGTGCGGGAGAATTAGTATTCTTTGAAGAAATGGGTAAGTTTCCAGGACTAAAGAAAGCATGGAATACCACTCATCATACAGTTAAAGAAGGAAAGAATGCTCTGGGTATGCTAATGGCATGGGGTACAGGGGGCTGCTTAACAGCAGGTAATAAAGTATGGAATAACAAAGGAGAACTAATTAATATTGAAGAACTTAATACTATTGATGGTATTATTGGATATGATGAAAACAATAAAAAAATATCTGAAGAATCTATATCTTATTGGCAAGAACCTAAATATAAAGAATGTGTTAAATTAACTACTAATACAAGAAGAACTATTGAATGTAGTTTAGATCATCCTATTTATACAGTAGATTATACTTCATCTTCAAAAAAGAATAAACATTATTTTAAAGAAGCTTGCGACTTTAATATAGGAGATAAGGTAGCTATTGCAGATAAAGTAGATATTTTTGGTTCTAACAGAATGTGGAATCCTTATTTAGTAGGATTATTAATTGGAGATGGTTCATATGGACATAATCAAACAGTTAGCTTATCTAATGCAGATGAAGAAATATTATCATATGTTAAAGAAAATTTTAGTACTACAATACAATTAGAAAGAGATACCAAAGATAATAGAATTTATACAGAACTTAGTGTTCTTTCTATAAGAGATGAATTAAGAAATTTAGGAATAATAAATCAAACAGGATTAGATAAAACATTACCTGAAAATGTTCATCAATATTGTAAAAAAGATTTATCTGAGTTATTATCTGGGCTTTATGATGCTGATGGATACATAAATATTAGAAAGAATAAAAATAGAAGAACATGGATAGCTGAAATTACTTTATCAAGTATGTCAGAAAATCTTTTAAATGAAGTACGATTTTTACTTCAAAAGTTTGGTATTCATGGTAGAATGAGAGAGAGATTACCAAGAAAAAATAGAAAAAGAAAAATACAAGATGTAAATCCTTGGTATGAATTTACTATTGCTGATAAAAGAAGCCTTATTGAATTTGCAGATAATATAAATCTTAAATGTAAAATTAAAAAAGAACGCCTTGAAAAAATAAAAAGAGAATTTAAAAATATTAACTGTCATAGTAAAGAAAAAGGAATTCGTTTAGAAAAAGTAATATTAATTGAATATACTGGTAATAAAAGAGTTTATAATCTTACAGCAAATAATACAAATACATATCTTGGAAATGGTATAATTACTCATAATACAGAAGGTGCTGACTTTGAAGGAGCTGAGAATCTGTATTATGAACCACAAGAAAATGATATTCTGCGTATTCGTAATAAATGGGATGATGGCGCTCACGATTCATATTGTGGATTTTTTATTCCTATCTATAAAAACTTACCGGGATTTATGGATGAAGATGGTAATTCTATTGAAGAAGAAGCCATTAAATATGAAAAGAAACAACGTAAAATAAGAAAGCAATCTAAAGATTCATCAGGTTATTCTCATTATATTGCTTCTACTCCGTTTATGCCAAGAGAAGCTATTATGAGCTTTGATGTCAACCTGTTTCCTACAATGGAACTTACAGAACAAAAAAACAGAGTTGATGCTGAAAAAAGATGGAGCAATGGAGTTCCTGGATTCTTTTATGAAAGAGAAGGAGAGATTAAATTCAAAATGGATATGTCTCTTAATCCTGTATATAAGTTTCCACATAGCAAGAATGATGATGTAAACGGTTGTCCTGTTATTTATGAAGCTCCATTTAGAGTGGATGGAAAAGTTCCTAAAGATATGTATATTGTATGTCATGACCCCTATGCTCAGGATACCACAGCAGATATAAGTACTGCTTCTCTTGGTGCAGCTTATGTGATAAAAAGAACAAATAAATTTTCACCTACCCTTAATGAATGTATTGTTGCCAGTTACGTTGGGCGACCACACAGCAGAGATGAATATAATCGAAATCTGTTTATGCTTGCCGAATACTATGGAGCTAAAATAGGATTTGAAAATGATCGTGGAGATGTGTATGGATATGCAAAAAGACACCGTAAGCTTCATATGCTTGAAGAACAATTTAGTTTTTTAGGTAAGAAAGAACTTCAGGGGAGAACAAACAGACCATATGGTATGAACATGAATCAAAAGAGAAAAGACGAAGCAGAGATTTATACAAGAGATTGGCTTCTTACACCTCTTTCAAAAGATCATGAAGGTAATGAAACCCTTGTACTTCATACTATTAATGATCCTGCTCTTCTACAAGAACTTATAAAATATCATAAGAAGGGGAACTTTGACAGGGTATCTGCTATTTTTATTGGCATGTATCATATGCAGGAAATATATAATAAGAAGGTCAAAGCTATACAAGAATCTAAACATAATGAATTTTTTATGAGACTATATGGATCATAATAAAAAGATGATTCTTTAATAATTCTTTCTTATATTGTAAACACTTATATAAAAATAGTAAAACATGAGTCATACAAATATTCCAGTCCAGTCTTTACCTATTTATGAAAAGGATGAAGATTGGAGAAAAGATACCGTTGAAGCCTATATACAACAGGCTAACTTTAAAATGGGTGCAAATAGCTACAGACAATGGCTTCTTAAACTATATGACTACTATAATGGAAAGGTAGATAACAGTGATTATAGTTACGTACTTGAGCCCTACGGAAAGAAAAGAGAAAACTTTCCAGCCACTCTCAAAAACTTTAATATTCTAAAGCCATCTATTGATCTTCTTATCGGAGAAAAAGCAAAACGACCTTTCAACTGGAATATTATTATAAGCTCTCCTGACGTACTCACTATTAAAGAATATGAAAAGAATGAAAAAGTAAAGGAAAATCTATATCAATGGTTTGTTAATAAACTTAATGATAGTGGATTTGATACAGGAATGGAGAGTGAAGAAGTTGAACTTCCTGTTCAAATAGAAGAAATGTTTGAACGTAATTGGAAGGATCAGCGTGCTATTATGGCACAGAAAGCTATCAATTATTTAATACCTTATCTACACTGGTATGAAAAAACTCAAATAGGATGGAAGGATTTTCTGGTTAGCGGTTTTGCTTTTACACACAGATATATAGAAAACAATGAGCCGCAATATGATATTCTGAATCCTCTTGACATAGACTTTGATAAAGATCCAAATACGTTTTTTGTTGAAGATGGAAACTGGGCAGTTATTAGAGAGCTTGTCAGTCGTAATAGTGTTATTGATAAATTTAGAAAATTACTCAGTGATGAAGACGTAGAACGACTTGAGAGTCCACGAAATACAAACAGAGATATTTTCTTTTGGTACAATCAGGATGAACAGATATTTCATGACGAATGGGATACATATACGGAACTTGTTACCGTTTATTGGAAATCTCTAAAGAGGGTTGGATTTAGAACATATATAGATGAGTATGATGAAGTATATGAAGAAGT
>PWJP01000278.1 GCA_003559985.1 Saprospirales bacterium | reverse complement strand
CCCGATGTATCCGAAGCCGTATTTCTCGCTGCCGAAGATGCGGAGCGTATAATTCTACACACTGCCAGGTATGGAACCGAAGTGGGGCTTCCGCTGGTGGGTGGATTGCTATTGATTTGTGCCGCTGTGGCCATCATCACCTCCACGGGCAACAGTTTTCTCCTTGCACCCTCCACCAACCTGACCCGGGATATCTACCAGCGTTTTATCAATCCCACTGCTTCCGAGCAAAAAATTGTACAGTTTCAGCGGCTGATGGTCATTCTGCTGGGGATTATGGCATATCTGCTGCTAACCCAATTCCGGACCATACTGGATATGGCTTTTACGGCCTACACCATGGTGGGTGCGGCCCTTACGCCGGCTCTTCTGGCTGCATTTTTATGGAAGCGGGTCACCACAACCGGTGGTGTGGCGTCGATAGCTTCAGGAATGGGGGTTACAGTTTTAATAACCATCATCAATTTTGCCCGAGGTGACAATCCTCTAATTGAATCTTCCTACATTATTCTTCCGTCTGCGGGGGTCTCCATTTTGGTATTAATTGTAGTTTCTCTGCTCACAGAAAAGGAAGGACCGGAGAAATGGGGGAAATTTTACAGCAATTCATAATCAGTAAGCACCTGGAGTTTTTCGCATAGAAGACCAGATTATGTGAAAATTTTATCCTACGGATTGATTTCTAGGGGATTAAATCGAAAGTAGAAAGTACAAAGTTCAGAAAGTACAAAGTTTGGAAAGTTGACAATCGCGGATAGGGTTAATTAATTACGATTTACGAATTATGAATTGCGAATTGGGTTATTTAATTGACAATGGAAAGTTGACCCCCTCCCCAAAGCGTAGGGGACAAGAAAGCATAAGGGGCAGGCTAGTTGACACTTTTGTTTCGGCGAGATTCCTGATTATTTGAGAAGGTTCAGACTTTTGAGAAAATCGATGTATTGGATATTGGTTTCACGCAGAGGGGGCAAAGGAGGCTGCGACCGCAGAGGGTTCACCGCAGAGAGCGCAGAGTTCGCGGAGAATGCGCAGAGAAAACTTTTTACCCAGAAAAATCCTCAGGTATTAATACCCCCCAAATTGATATCCTGTCGTCTACATCGAGGTTGCGCCTAGAAAACAACTCAAAACTCAAAGTTCTCCGCATAGGATCCTATACAAGTTTAGAAACCCTTCGATTTTCATAATTCACGGAAAATCATTGAATTACTGGATACAGCCTTCGTGCTCTTTGCGAGAAAACAAATACTCCAAAACCGGGCCTGAAAATAAGCGGCCAGGGTGCCATCGAAACGATACGCACCAACGAAATCCTCTAATTACAAATAACCCCTTTTAATCGACAGGATGCAGGATATATTGCACTAACGGCGAAGTAGCCATCGGCCTTCAGCCATCAACCAATAACTCATCAACAACCAATTCACAACTGGATATTCTGTCTTATGAAAAACGTTGAAAGATTTAAGTTAGTCAATACCCGGGTATTTTCCCCTTCAGAAACTCCGCCTTATCGCATCCATCGTTCTTCCGACATAGGTCCTGCCGAAAAGGTTTACATGCACCAACAGGTAGTACAATTGATAAATGGGCAGTCTTGATTCAAATCCGGCTTCGATCGGCCACACTTCATTGTAGGCTGAATAAAATTCCTGACTGAATCCTCCGAAGAGTCTGGTCATCGCCAGGTCCATTTCGCGGTGGGAATAACTCACTGCGGGGTCAATCATCCAGGGTGTCCCATCGGTGTCTGCGATCATGTTGCCCGCCCACAGGTCACCGTGTATAAGGCAGGCGGGTTCGTCAGGGCAGTTTGATTCGATGGTTTGTGGCCAGGTCTCAGATTGTTTTAATAAATCACGGTCCATCAAACCGTCGTTAACCGCCATTTCCAACTGCGGCAAAAGGCGTCGATGGTAGTAGAATTCACCCCAACTGTCAAATTTGCCATTGGGTTGTTTTAGGGAGCCGATAAAATTATCGATTGGGTAGCCAAATTCACTCCTCGCAGTTTCCCGGTGCAGCCCTGCCAGGCTATGACCAAACTTGCGCATGGCAGCATTCCGCCCCATAGAGCTTTCGCTGATAAAGTCCATGGCTAAAACGGCAATGTCGCGATAGCTGCATTCGATGACTACTTCGGGTGTAGAGGTTATGTTGTTAAAGCGCAGTGCATTGAGTCCATCCGCTTCAGCCTTTACCTGATCGTATCTCGAGGAGTCGTATTTTTTGATAAAAAGCTCCCTGTTGGGGTCTTTGAGGTGGAATAATTCGCAGCCCTTTCCTGCTGACAGGTAAGTCAGTTTTCCTGTGGAGGTGTCGAAGCCACTTGACTCTAAAAGTTCTCCTAGTGTTTGGCTATTCAAAATTAAAGCCTTTTTTCTTCGATAATCTTAACCAGGTCATCCTTGTAATTCTTGCCAACGGGAATCATTTTCAGCTTTCCTTCCTCGGTCATTTCCACCGTATTTCCGACCACTGCATCGATAAAGTTGATGTTGATGATGTAGGAGCGGTGAACCCGTATAAAGGAATCAGTAGGAAGTTTTTTCTCCAGGCTTTTCATGGTCTGTAAGGCGATGACACGGCTGTCCCTGGTCCTTATTATGACATAATCTTTCAGCCCCTCGATGTACTTAATGTCAGCGTAGTGAATGCGGATGAACTTTTTGTCTGACTTGACAAAAATGTAGTCCTCGGCATTGTTTTCCTGACCGCCATTGGATGTATCGGCTTTGACCTTTAGCTTTTCCCTTATTTTATTGACAGATTTCATAAAACGCTCCAGGGAAATGGGTTTGAGCATGTAGTCCAGCACATTGAGTTCAAATCCCTCAACTGCGTAATTCGGATAGGCAGTTGTGATGACTATGTAGGGAGGATCGTTGAGTATCTTGAGAAACTCCAGACCTCCGAGCTTGGGCATCTCAATGTCCAAAAACATGAGGTCCACATCGTCGTTTTTGGTGAGAAATTCGTTTGCTTCGAGGGCATTGTTGCACCGCTTAACCAGTTCCAAATCCGGTATCTGTTCAATGTAAGTCTCCAGAACATCCAGAGCCAGGGGCTCGTCGTCCACAATGATTGTTTTGATCATAACTGATTGTTTAAAAACAGGGTTAAATTTACGATATATTCTTCCTTTTCCTCTCGAATCTCCAAATTGTGTCTGCCGCGATAGAGTAATTTCAGTCGCCTTCGCGCATTAACAAGGCCAATACCACCTACCTTTTCGTCCTCATCTCCGGGAATCAGGTCTGTGGGTATGCTGTTCCGCAAATGGATCCTAATCAGGTCCTTTTCGAGCTTTATTTTGAGGTAAACATACGATTTTTGAAGGGACTTATTGACACCGTGCTTGAAGCAATTTTCAATAAATGGCAGAAATAGGAGTGGAGTGATCTTTTGGTCCTCTACCTCGCCCTTGAGTTCAAAGTCAATTTCCACATTGGGGCCATGTCGGAGTTTTTCCAGGTCCAGGTAGTTTTCGATGTACTTGATTTCACGACTTAATTCCACCTGCGGTTCATTGCTTTCGTAGAGCATGTAGCGCATCATCTCCGACAGCTTTAAAACAATGGCCGGTGCTCGTTCGTCTTTTTTCAAAGTCAGGGCGTACAGGCTGTTCAGGGTGTTGAATAAAAAGTGAGGATTGACCTGGGACCTCAGAAAATCGAGCTCAGATTGCATGTTCTGAGTGATCAACTTGTTCATCTTTCTCTGCTGGCGCAACCAGTCGGAAATTATTTTCAAGACAGTGGATAAGGAGACTATTATAAAAGAGGCGATGTACTGCTCCGGTTGATTGCTGGTAATTTCCATCTGAAGCTCGGGGTATGGATTGAATTTGAGATAGAATAAAAGCGTCCTGATGGGGGTGGCAATCAATAATGCCAACAGCAGTAACAGGAAGTACCTGAAAATTTTCTTTTGCGATAGGTATTCCGGTATGAGGTATAGTAGATTAAAATATACCAAACCCATGTAAAAAACGACCAAAAGCAGAGCATTGGACACCCTGAATCCCGTACTGTAACCCTCGGGTTCAAATAACAGGATGATTGCGAAAAGAATCAGCCACCAAACAAAATGGGTGAAAACCCTGCTGGTGACGACATCGAACAGCCCTCCCAATATCCGGTGGATCAATTTTTCTTTGGCCATGGCACTAAATTAGCCAATTTTTTGGAAACACATTTGTAATGTCCAGGAGTCTTAAGGTTGGAGGGACGGTTTTTCCAAATTGGACGGTTGGAAAGCCAAAAGTATAATTTCCAGCTTTCTGTTAGACACT
>PWJP01000067.1 GCA_003559985.1 Saprospirales bacterium | reverse complement strand
TTTTCCGCCGTGCCCCGTATTTCACATCTCCCTTTACATGGCATTTCAAAAACTGCAGCATGGCGCGAATTTGATGGTGGCGGCCGGATTCCAGTACGAGTCCGAGCAGGTGGTAGTTGTCGATGGAGTCGAGGTACTTTATGGTTGCCCCGGCCGGTTTGCCCTGGTTTATTTCTTCTGTTGAAAAAACAGAGCGATTGCGGTTGCCCGACTTTTTTATCCAGCCCTTTAGCTCAAAGTCATCCTTTTCGGGCCTGGACTCAGTAGCCGCAAGATAAAGCCGTCTGACCTTCCGGTTTCTGAAAGCTTCACTGATTTGGGCAGCAGAGTGTTTGCTACCCGCAAAAACAACCAGGCCGGAAACGGGTCGGTCAATGCGATGTACCGGGTACAATTCCCGCCCCTCTTTTTCCTGTACCATTTCCAGCAGGGACCGGTCTCCCGTTTTATCCGGTACGGCGGGAATACCACCGGGCTTGGAAACTACCAGATACTCTCCCTTTGGGCTCTTGTATATTATGTTGAAATTTTCGCTCAAGATTAGAAATTTGTCAAAAATGATTGAGTGGGAAACCGATGGATTCCACAGGTAGCTCAAACAACAATTGGGATCGGGTAGTTCAAGCGAAGAGAAGGGCGTTTTTAGTTACTAAAAAAATTCCCGATGCGCCTTGAAGCAAAACCCCACTCACTTTATCTCCTCGTAATCCGTGTATTCGTCATCGTCGTCTGAAGAGTCGCTGTGGTCAATTTTTGGAGACTGATTGTTGATCTTTTTGATGAAATTGCGAATCTTGTCGTACCGGAATACGATGATTAGGACAAGCAAGAGTAACAACCACTGCATATTGAGTTTCTTTGCCGCAAAGATAATGATTTTCAGGGAGATTTTGGGGTGGGTTGTGGCTATACCGCTCTACCTCCCCGAATGCACCAGCAAAACCGAAATGTCAGCCGGAGTAACTCCACTGATTCTGCTGGCCTGTCCGATGGTCATTGGTTTAATCTGATTGAGTTTTTCCCTCGCTTCGGCCGAAAGGGCTTTGAGATCGCAGTAGTCTGTCTCTTGTTTCAGACGGACTTTTTCCAGTCTTTCCATTTTGTCCACCTGTTCCTGCTCACGGGCGATGTACCCCTCGTATTTCATCTGTATCTCAGCCAACTGCACCGACTCGGGATCGAGTGAATCGATGAAGTTGCTCAAATCACTGTGGTGATCTGCCAGGTCTTGTAAACTGAGTTGGGGGCGCATAAGCACCGATTGGAGTTTTACCTTTTGCTTCAGTGGGGAGGTGTTTTTTTCTTTCAGCAGTCCGTTTACCTGCTCAGGGCTTACACTGGTATCGCGCATAAAGGAAATCAAATCATCGCGCTCGTTTATTTTCACGGCAACCCGGTCCATGCGCTCGTCCATGTGTTTCAGACCGATTTTGTGTGCCAGCGGGGTGAGCCGGATGTCGGCATTGTCCTGACGAAGAAGTATCCGGTACTCTGCGCGGGAGGTAAACATCCGGTAGGGTTCCTCCGTTCCCTTGTTCACAAGGTCATCGATCAGCACCCCGATGTAGGCTTCCGAGCGCTTCAGGATGAACGGCTCCCTTTCATTGATCTTCAAATGGGCATTGATACCCGCCATCAGTCCCTGGCAGGCAGCCTCCTCGTAGCCGGTGGTGCCGTTGATCTGTCCGGCAAAATAGAGGTTCTCCACCAACCTGGTCTCCAGGGTCAGTTGAAGTTGGGTGGGCTGGAAAAAATCGTACTCAATGGCGTAGCCCGGCCTGAACATCTTTGCATTCTCAAAGCCCGGAATCTTACGCAGTGCCCTGTACTGCACATCCTCGGGCAAGGAGGAGGAAAAGCCGTTTACATATACCTCGCAGGTATTCCACCCCTCGGGTTCCACAAAAATCTGGTGCCGGTCCCTGTCCGCAAAGCGGTCGATTTTATCCTCTATGGATGGGCAGTACCTGGGCCCGAGACCCCGGATCCTTCCATTAAACATAGGGCTCCTCTCAAAACCCGTTTTGAGCAATTCGTGTACTTCCGGATTGGTGTAGGTAATGTGGCACTGCAGTTGTTTTTCGGGTATGGGCATGTTCAGGTAGGAAAACCTTCCACCCCCTTCGTCCCCGTCCTGCGGTTCCATTTTGGAGTAATCCAGGGTTCGCCCGTCAATTCGCGGCGGGGTGCCCGTTTTCATTCTTCCCGCTTCAAAACCGAGTTCGGTGAGTTGTTCGGTGATACCCTTTGCTGCGCGCTCTCCGGCCCGGCCCCCTCCGAACTGCTTATCTCCGATGTGGATCAGTCCGTTGAGGAAGGTTCCGTTGGTGAGAATGACTGATTTTGCCGGGATTTCCAGCCCCATGCCGGTTCGAACACCTTTGACGCGGCCGTCTTTGACCACAATGCCGGTCACCATTTCCTGCCAAAAATCAATGTTCCGGTTCTGCTCGGCCAATTCCCGCCATTTGATGGAAAACATCATGCGGTCGTTTTGGGTCCTGGGACTCCACATAGCGGGTCCTTTTGACAAATTGAGCATCCTAAACTGCACCATGGAATGGTCCGAGACAATGCCTGTGTAGCCGCCAAGCGCATCAATTTCGCGCACGATCTGACCTTTAGCCACCCCGCCCATAGCGGGATTGCAGGACATTTGTGCGATCACCTGCATGTTCATGGTTGCGAGCAAAACCCTTGAACCCATATTGGCCGCAGCCACCGCAGCCTCGCAACCTGCGTGACCTCCACCTACTACTACCACGTCGTATTCCGGAAACATATCAGCTTCTCTTTTGGCCCGCAAAGGTACGGAATTTTAGCAAATCGGCTTGTATTCCACTGACTCTATTGAAGTTATCTCGCCTTTTTGGACCTTTTTTTTAAAATCCTGTGACTTTCCCCTTTTCATAATAAAACCTGCAAAAGCAGATTCAGGAGTGCAGTCGATTCAAGGAACAACCTACTGTCCCAACAAGTTTTCAATCATACTGCGCATTCTCGGGCTTTGCTGGCTCTCCACAATGGCTTCCAGGCTGCGTTCCAGCCGCTCTATACTCTCCTTCAAAAATGGGGTGTCTTCCTCTTGTTCTACCTTTTTTTCAAACCGCTCCAGTGTATTGGTTAAAACGGTGGTGGCCCCGTATCTGACGAAAGAACCCTGTCGTCTGTCGGTAGCCAGTTCCAACAACCAATCGTGCTCCTCCATGACCTCCTCAGGAGTTTGGGATTTGAGCATGTCGGAGAACCTGCTGAAGAAGTTGGTGATTGCAAATCCGCGCATTTTGTGGTAGTTGTTTCGGAAAAAGGCATTTTGTTCGTGACTTCCACCTGAGGCATAAATTGAAGCAACGGACATTAGTACGGTTGAACTCAGGGTTTCCTCGTAATTGGCCGCCAATTCAAGACCCATTTCGGGAGCGCGGTAGTATAGGACTTCAAGTGCCGCACTGATTATCGCTGCCGAATACCCCTCTTCCAGCAATTCTTCGGCCAAAAGCGGCACAGCGGGGTATCCAAACATTTCCAAAATCCGCAGGGCATTGGCTCGGACGAGGGGGTTTTCATCTCCGCGCGCCATCTCTATCAATTTGTCGGGGCGGTTGTCCACATACCATCCGCCATAGCTGTCCATTGCGATGTTTCTAATTCTGCCCGAGGGATCTTCCAACAACATGTCCAGATACTCCTCCGGTACATCCTGTCCGAAAATACGCAATTGCCGGGCGGCCGTGTAGCGATCCGAATAAGAAGTTCCGAGCTGATACTGGGCCAGGTAACTGTCCATGTCCCTTTCTTCCTTCATTGAAACCTCTGCGAGCAGGTAGTCCTCCACATCAAAATTTATCCAAACCGGAGGTGCGGGACAATCCACCAGCAACTGGGTTTTTCTTTTGTCAATGTGCATGTCCACCTCCACTTTGTAGCCCCCCTCCAGGTGAATATCCACGGAGACTGGAAACTGAAAGACCGGATACCATTCTACCGGACTCTGGATTTGCTCCACGGTCAGTATGAGGGTGTTTGAGACAGAGTCGTAATTGTGCGAAACCTGAATTACGGGGTGGCCTTTTTGAAAAAACCACTGGTCGAAAAAGATATTGAGGTCCTTTCCGGTCACTTCCTCAAATGCAAGTCGCAGGTCGTGCACCTCCACTGCGGAGAATTGATTGTCCTTCAAATAGCGCTGCCAGGAGGCGAAAAATGCCTCATCCCCAACCAGGTGTCTCAACATTTGAAGTACCAGGCCGCCCTTGTTGTAGCTGTGGCGGTCAAACATCTCCTCGTTGTCCTCGTATTCAAAAT
>PWJP01000225.1 GCA_003559985.1 Saprospirales bacterium | reverse complement strand
GAGTTTATTCATAAGGCTTATTTAATGATTTAACCATTACATGAAAATTTGAAAGGGCAAGTTTAACAATAAAATAATTGACCCCCAAAGAATTATCAAACCTTAACATTTCATAACACTAACCAAAGCGCTTATAAAATGTCGAAATTCAATCAGTTAAAGAATAATTTATCTGCCAAACAGCTCAAATAATTTTATCCAACTTTTTTAAGAACGTTTTAGCGATTTTTATTTTGGACTCTTTTGTCCAACCTGCAACATGTGGAGTAAGCACCACATTCTCCATTTTTGACAGAGTGGAAAAAATTTCTGCTTCCGCCTGACTCCACGATTTGGGCTTTTCATTCTCAAACACATCCAGGCAGGCTCCTTTTAAATACCCGCTTTCCAAAAACCCGGTCAGAGAAGCTGTATTGACAATTCCTCCACGCGAGGTGTTACAAAACACCACCCCTTTTTTAAGGGTGCTGAAAAATTGACTATCAGCCATCTGGCGGGTTTCATCTGTCAGTGGCAAGTGCAAACTCACCACATCAGCTGACTTCACAACATCCTCCAAAGTGCCCAATTCCTCCACAAAACGATAGCCTTCCGAATAATGCTGCTTGTATTTATCAAAAGCCAATATCTTGCATTGGAAACCCTCAAGGACTCTGGCAAAAGCACTTCCGGTGTTTCCAAATCCGATTATTCCCACCGTTTTTTCGCTCAATTCCCAACCCCTGTTTTTCTCGCGATGCCATTCAAGACTGCGCATTTCATGATTGGCTCTGCAAATATTATTAGCCAAACTCAGCAACATCCCAAGCAGATGCTCTGCAACTGCATTGGCATTGCCCTCCGGTGTGTTAAATACTACAATTTCCCTTTTGCGGGCCTCTGTGAGGTCTATTATATCCAAACCGGAACCGAGGCGGGCTACCCACTCGAGATTGGGGGCTGCTTCCATAATTTCTCTGTCAACAGGAGTTCTGGTATTGATCACAATCCCCGAAAGACTTCCGGCAAGTGCCCTGACTTCCGCCAGTGAAATCCGAGGTTCATACAACACTTCAAAACTCCTCTCTTCTAATCCTTTGATCAGAAGGGTCTCTACAAAATCAGCAATAAGGATCCTTTTCTTCAAACTTTGCAGAATTATTTCATCAACCCAACAAAGATAGCAAACGTGGCAGAGGGTGTGAAAAAAAATAAATTAAATTTGACCGGTCTTTGATTGTCAGCGTACTTTGAGCTTACCGGGCCGGTCCCATTTTATCACAATCTACGGGAATAAAGTCATTCAGTTCCAAATAATTACCACTAAGTAAATATCTTTGCGGGCAAAATTTCTTACCATGCCCAGGGATCATTCGATTAAATCCATTCTCATAATTGGCAGCGGCCCCATCATCATTGGACAGGCCTGCGAATTTGATTATTCAGGAAGTCAGGCCTCCCGCTCACTCAGAGAGGAGGGAATTGAGGTTATTTTGATCAATTCCAATCCGGCTACCATAATGACAGACCCGGTCACTGCAGATCACATTTACCTGAAACCTCTGACCATTGAAAGTCTGAAGGAAATCATGGAGATTCACGATATCGATGCCGTGCTCCCCACCATGGGAGGACAAACAGCCCTGAACCTGGCCATTGACGCCTGGAAATTGGGCATTTGGGACAAGTACGGGGTGCGCATGATTGGAGTCGATCCCGCTGCCATAGAACTCACCGAAAACCGCGAGCTTTTCAGAAAGCACATGGTCCAACTCGGAAAGGGTGTAGCTCCATCATTTATTGCCAATTCCTTTCTCGAGGGAAAAGAGGCTGCTCAAAAAATCGGATTCCCCCTGGTAATTAGACCCTCCTTCACGCTAGGTGGTACAGGGGGTGGGTTTGTCCACGAAGAGCAGGAATTTGACAGTGCACTCAGAAGGGGTCTCGATGCCTCACCAACACACGAGGTGCTGGTGGAAAAGGCGGTACTCGGCTGGAAGGAGTTTGAGCTGGAATTACTCAGAGATAAAAATGACAACGTAGTAATAATATGCTCAGTGGAAAATCTCGATCCGATGGGAGTCCACACCGGTGACAGCATAACGGTGGCGCCGGCCATGACCCTGTCCGACCGAACCTTTCAAAAAATGCGAGATGACGCCATAGAAATGATGCGGTCGCTGGGTAATTTCTCCGGCGGTTGCAATGTTCAGTTTGCCGTAGAACCGGAAACCGAACAAATCATTGCTATTGAAATCAACCCCAGGGTATCCCGGTCCTCTGCGCTGGCAAGTAAAGCAACGGGCTATCCCATTGCCAAAATTGCGGCTAAACTGGCCATTGGTTATACCCTGGATGAGCTGAAAAATCAAATCACAGGACACACTTCGGCCTTTTTTGAACCCACCCTGGACTACGTAATTGTAAAGTTTCCGCGATGGAATTTTGACAAATTTCACGGCTCCGATCCCACACTGGGACTGCAGATGAAATCGGTGGGTGAGGTCATGGCCATCGGTCGTTCCTTCAACGAGGCACTTCAAAAAGCCTGTAAATCTCTGGAAAACAACAGAATGGGCCTGGGTGCCGACAAAAAAGAGTGGATTCGCACTGAGGATATTCTCCATCGATTAAAGTACCCGAGTGACGATCGTATTTTCAGACTTAAGGATGCTGTCAGAATTGGGGTGCCGGAGCGCTCTCTTCGCAACCTCACGAATATTGATCCGTGGTTTATCCGACAGATTAAAGACCTTGTAGCCCTGGAGCGAAGTATTCACAAGTACAATGTGGCTGAAGACATGCCCGCCGATGTGATGATGGACTTCAAAAGAAATGGCTATTCGGATGCACAGATCGCCTGGTTGTTGCGAATCAGGGAGTCGGAGGTGAAGGCCTACCGCAAAAAACTCGGGATAAAGCGGGTTTACAAAATGGTGGACACCTGCGCTGCAGAATTTGAGGCCCGCACTCCTTATTATTACTCCACTTTTGAGGGAGAAAATGAAAGCGTGGTTACTGATAAGAAAAAAATCGTGGTGTTGGGAAGCGGCCCCAACAGAATTGGTCAGGGAATTGAATTCGATTACTGTTGTGTACACGGACTGCTCGCAATCAAAGAGGCGGGTTATGAATCCATCATGATCAACTGCAATCCAGAAACGGTATCCACGGATTTCGACATGGCTGACAAGCTGTATTTTGAGCCGGTTTTCTGGGAACACATTGAGGAAATCATAGACCACGAAAAACCCGAGGGGGTAATCGTACAACTCGGGGGGCAGACAGCCCTCAAACTGGCAGAAAACCTTCGCGATAAAGGCATTAAAATCATAGGGACTGACTTTGAAAATATGGACCTGGCTGAAGATCGGGGTCAATTTTCGGATCTACTCAAGGAGCTAGATATCCCCTACCCAAAATACGGTGTCGCCCACGATGCTGATGAGGCCCTCAAGGTTGCCAATAAGGTTACCTATCCTGTATTGGTCCGGCCCTCCTATGTGCTGGGTGGTCAACGGATGAAAATCGTCATCAACGACCGCGAACTGGAGGAACAGGTTCTCAGCATTTTCAAGCACCTGCCCGACAACAAAGTGCTAATCGATCAGTTTCTCGAACGTTCAAAAGAAGCTGAAATCGATGCCATCTGCGACGGAGATGAAGTGCATGTAATGGGAATCATGGAGCACATTGAGCCGGCCGGTATTCACTCTGGCGACAGTGCCGCTGTACTCCCCACTTACAGCCTGAGTGAAGATGCGATAAAAACCATGGTAGATTACACCGAAAAACTCGCCAAAGCACTGAACATCAGAGGACTGATCAATATTCAGTTTGCCATTCACACCGACAGGGAAACCGGGAAAGAAACAGTTTATGTGATTGAAGCCAATCCGAGGGCATCCCGGACCACGCCTTTTATCGCAAAAGCCTACCAAATACCCTACTTGAACATCGCCACAAAAGTGATGCTGGGCGCTAACAAAATCAAGGATTTTGACTTCGAGAAAAAGCTGAAGGGCTACGCCATTAAAGTTCCGGTGTTTTCTTTTGACAAATTTGTCAATGTGGATAAGTCGCTCGGACCCGAAATGAAGTCAACCGGGGAGGCTATTCAATTCATAGATGATCTCACCGATCCGTTTTTCAGAGAAATGGATAAGAGGCGGTCTATGTACCTTTCGCAATAAACAAACTGGGTATTTGAGCAAAATTTGTGCTCATCAAGAAATATGATTGGATAAAAATCCCTGATAGGATTTCTTGAGTTTGACAGTTGGACCCCTATTTTCGCCTATTTTGAAAGTATGAATTCCCATTTCATGCG
>PWJP01000254.1 GCA_003559985.1 Saprospirales bacterium | reverse complement strand
TACTAACCCAAAGCACTTTTCTTTGTCGAAAAGCACCCTGAGCTTTTGCCTGATTCTGTTTGTCAGTGAAAAGTGTTGGGTATTGGAACAATAGACTTTTGTTGGGACCGGGCCCATTTTTACAGAATATAAATGTGATTACTGTCTCAATCCTGTTGATAAATTGCTACTTTTGGGATGTATTCTCCGGCCGGGAATTTGTGAAAGCAGGATGCAGAGCCGGGTGATTGTACTTTTATTTGAATAAACAACGCTTGCAAAAAGGACCATGGAGGCATTCCACCGGATTTGGAAAAAATGGCGGCATCTGGTCATTTACGGTATTATCCTGGGATTGTTGATCATCTCCCTTCGATTACTCAGGTGGAAATATGTCATTGCTGACCAATCGCTGGAGATTTATATCGGTATTGTCGCCCTTTTCTTCATGGGATTGGGAGTGTGGGTCGCCATGCAATGGTTCAAACCCAAATCTAATACTGCTGAAGAAACTGAGTTCATACCAGGTCAGGAGCCTTTGTCCATCGATGAAAAAGCCCTGGAAAATTTGCAGCTCACCCAAAGGGAACAGGAAGTTTTGGGTCTGATAGTAAAGGGGTACAGCAATTTGGAAATAGCGGAAGCACTTCATCTTTCTGTGAGTACCATAAAAACCCATGTTTCAAACCTGTACAGCAAATTGGATGTCAAAAGGCGCGGTCAGGCCATTGACAAAGCGAGGAAACTGAGGATAGTGGAGTGAAAACAACCGGCACTTTAGTACTAAAATTAGCGAAAACACCGGATTTGGTACTTTAGTATGAAGCTGAAATCCATCCCCATTCCCACATTTGCAGCAGCAATTAATTCATTGAAAATATGCAGGCTTTCTGACTGATGGCCATCCGGGAAGTGACTGCAATGTAACAGAAAAAATTTTTATCTTATGAGACAAAATGTAATACTCTTCGGTGCGATACTGGCTGCTCTTCACAGCATCCTCGGTTATATTATGGTGATAGTAATGTACAATGACCCCGAGTTCAAAAGCTATGATGTGCTCGGGTACATCGTGCTACTGCTTATGTATTCGGTAATTTTTTTCGGGATAAGAAATTACCGGAACAAAGAGCTCGATGGGCAAATATCCTTTGGTCACGCCTTTAAAACCGGTATTTTTATCACCCTTTTTGCCGGTACAGTTTACGTGATTCTTTGGGTGTTTATCTATTACCTGTTCATTCCCGACTTCATGGAGGTTTTCACCCAGCATGTGTTGTACCAGACCACGACCGAGGAAGAACTTTTGGCTAAAAAGGAGGAGATGGAGCAATTCAGCAAACTGTACGAAAATCCCATTTGGGTAGTTTTGCTGACATATGCTGAGGTCATTCCCACCGGTTTGGTGGTGACGCTGATCAGTTCGCTAATTCTTCGGAAAAAGAAGTCCACCAGTCCTACCAATTGATTGAAAAAAGGAATTTAGAGCGGCATTCCCATTGGATTTGGACAAAAGTGAGTAGTTTTGGCGCTGTTTCGTGCACCCAAAAGTAGTTCCGGTGATGCGAACTACCTTTGCCTGAAAATGCAGCTTCATGTACTACTTTTCCTCCGTAGAGCCCATTTACTACCTGCTACCCATAATTGGTTTAATAGTGGGCTTGCTGGGTACCATGCTCGGTGGTGGTGGTGGATTTGTATTCCTGCCGATACTCACGCTGCTAATCGGCACACCGGCTCAAACAGCGGTTATTACCTCTCTCGTTGCGGCACTTCCCATCTGCACGGTGGGAGCAGGTGGCCATTTTAGAAAAGGCAATGTGGATGTGCGGGTTGGAATGCTGTTCGCCGTTTTTGGAATCCTGGGGGCTTTTGTCGGGGCTGCAATCGCAGGTTGGATCACTCCGACCCAGTTAAAAATGGCATTCGGAATTTACGCACTGCTGATGGCGGTTAATATTTACTTTGATACGCTGAACAAAAAACGGGCTGAACTGGCCGAAGGAGACTCCGGTACCCCATCACCCCGGCCCCGGTTTGCGCTGGGAGCGATTTTTGGATCACTGGCGGGATTGATCACCGGCACTTTTGGAACCAGTGGAACTGCCCCTGTTCTCGCAGGGCTTTTCTCCATGCGATTGGGCCTCAAAATCGTAATTGGCACCTCGCTTATGATCGTTTTGGTAAACACCTTTTTCGCAGTGGGCGCCCACTTTCTAATCGGCCAAATCGACCTCACTTTGGTGATCTTCCTCACATCGGGTTCCGCCATCGGGGCTGTCATAGGGCCACTTTTGTTGAGTAACTCCAGTCGCGTCAACAAGTCTGAAAATAGCATCAGGTACGGCTACGCAGCTGTGATGGCGATTATTGGGGTTTTGATGTTGCTTGGGTGAGTAAAAACTATTAAATTACCTAAGTTTCGCAATTCCTTTAGGCCTAAAAAATCCCTGTTAATCGTACCCAAATGACCTATTAAAAATCATTGAGGAATGTTTTGTTGTGTTCCCTTGAATTGCTTGTCGAAAGTATTTTTGTTGCAGGGTGCAAGTCAATCTCACTTACTTTTTGTCTTGATATACCCCCAATGCTTTAGTGGGGCCGTCCATTCATTGGAATTAATTGGTTTTAGCTTGTAAAGCCACGAGGGGATGTTCAGAATAAGTAAAAAGACTCTCAAAACACGCAATTCACTAATTGCCTCTCATATAAATTTCACTCCAACATTCAAAAGGTTTCGACCGGTGCGAGATTCACCTGATCTGGCATTTGAGCATGGGTTTTCCGTTCAGGTAGCCCCGGAATTGATCACCTACTGCAATGGGTCCGACACCTGCCGGGGTTCCGGTAAAGATGAGGTCGTTCATTTGGAGGGTAAAGTAGCGGGACAAAAACACGATCAAATTCTCGAAGGAGTGGATCATTTGTTCTGTGTTGCCTTTTTGAACAATTTCCCCATTTTTCTCGAGATGGAAATTGATCGGACCCTCTTCCAGTGAGGAAATGGGGAGGAACTTGCTTATGGGAGCGGAGTGGTGAAAGGCTTTTGCAAGTTCCCAGGGAAGTCCTTTGCTCTTGAGCTCCTTTTGCAGGTCCCGCGCTGTTAGGTCAATACCCAAAGCCACTTTGTCGTAATAGCGCGAAGCAAAGGCCGGGTCAATATGCCGTCCATTCTTACATATCTTAATGACCAATTCAGCTTCGTAATGGATATCTGAGGAAAAATCCGGGTAGTAAAAAGGTTTGTCATTCACCAGCAGTGAGCCCGGGGACTTCATAAAAACCACGGGTTCATCAGGCACTTCATTACCCAATTCCCGGGCGTGTTCTGCGTAATTTCGACCGATGCAAAAAATCTTCATGAAAGTTGTTTTACAGGAGTCCTGAGAGTTCCTTGACCTCACTGAGGGTTTGGGCAGCTACTTTTCTGATCTCCGCAGAGGAGTCCTTAATCCGTCTTCGGATCTGTTTTTTATCCGCTTGTATTTCTTCAAAACGCTCCCTGATTGGCTTCAGATAATCAATCAGAGATTCTGCGATACCCTCTTTGAATGCACCGTACTGCAAACTGCCCTTCTTGTAATCCTCCAAAAATTGTCCGTGCACTTCCGGCTTGATTTCCCAAAGGATGTTGAAAAGGTTGGCAATGCCGGGACTCATGGTATCGGATTTAACCTCACCGGAATCCGTCACCGCACTCTTTATCTGCTTGACAATGCGCTTTTCATCTGCAAACAAGTCAATATTGTGCTTTTCGCCCAGGCTCGCACTCATTTTTCGGCTGGGATCTGCAGTGGACATCACCTTTGGAATTCGGGTAAAAAGCGGTTCGGGCAGTTCGAAATACTTTTTGCCCACGACATTGTTAAACCGCTGTGCTATGTTTCGGGTGAGTTCCAAATGTTGCTCCTGGTCTTTTCCGACGGGAACAAGGGAGGGTTTGTATATCAAAATATCGGCCGCTTGCAAAACCGGATAGGTGTACAAGCCGGCGGAAATAAACATATCCTTGTCCGTCTCCCTCACTTGTTTGGACTTATCCTTAAACTGTGTCATGCGACCGAGTTCACCGTAGCTGGTGTTGCAGTTTAAAATCCAGGCGAGTTCGGTGTGTTCCGGAACGAGGGACTGGATGAATAGATTTTCCTCTTTGATTCCGCAGGCCAAAAGACGGTAAACCAGGTCCCAACTTTGCTCCCGGAGTTTTTTGGGCTTGTAGGGCATGGTAATGGCGTGATAATTGACCACGCTGTAAAAGCACTCATAGTCATCCTGCAGGTCAACCCAGTTGCGAATAGCACCCAAATAACGTCCCAAATGCAGGTTGCCGGTCGG
>PWJP01000015.1 GCA_003559985.1 Saprospirales bacterium | reverse complement strand
GCCAGAACAGCTATTGTCGTTAAAATCTGGTTCAAAAGTAATTTCATAACTTGATATTTTATTGAGTGATTTTTTCTAAAATTTACCCTCAACTTAATCCCTGTTTTCTGGCAATCAATCCACGATCATGAGTTTTTTTACAGCTGTTTGTCTATCGGTCACAATTTCCAGGAAGTAAACACCCGGGTTCAGAGGCGAGGTATCCAATCTAAACTCCTCTGCCGATCCTGTCTTTTTACTTTGTATCAATTCTCCATTCACCCCGAAAACGGACACTTTCTGAATTGAGTTCCGATAATCGGATTTAATCAGAGTAGATGAAGTGGCCGGATTGGGAAAAAGTTCTATTTCACCGTTTGTGAATGGTGTCTCAACCGTATTGGTGATGGGCTCTCCACAGTCTCCCCGGTCGGGTTCATTGGGGAATGTGTAACCCACAGTAAAATTAAAGCTGGTTTCTGATCCAAAGTCCGTTCGGAGCGATCGAATATCTGTCCAAAAATTGCCGATGGATCGCCTTAGTACAATTGAGCCATTGCCCTGACCCGTAGGCCAATCTGCAAGTCCAAATCCCTTATCATCCCAAACTCTGAAGGTGTAGCAACCTGTGGTGACTTGTATCGTGTCGCTGTACATGGTATTTGGTGAGCCGGGTACTCTTTCAAAAACAGCACTTCCATCTTCGCGATAGACCCCGTAGGTAAAATCATCGGACCTGCTGTTGGTGGTGAAGTTAATGACGAATTTCTCAGGCAGTAAAAGTGGGGCTTCCACGGTGGTGCGAAGTTTATTGTTGTATTCCACCTCATCGGCCTGCCCGTTCACTTCCATAATGCGTACAAAAAATTCAGATTGGTCTTCATCCATTTCACTCCACAGGGGCTGTGGCAACTCAACAACGCCCTCCTCACTGTATTTTAGCTCCCCTTCCCAAAGGTAAATGCAACTGTGCCCATCGGGAAAACCGTATTCAAAAGTTATGGATTCTATGTCATCTGCTCCGCTGTTTCTCACGCGAACTATTGGGTTGGAGCAGATGGGATTCATGCGCAGATGATCTTCGTGAGTGGAGGGTGCTATAATCTCTAGCAATTCGGCATCTCTTCTTATGTTCCAATCTCCGTAATAAACCACCTGATAAGAGGTGATGTAAGAGGGTGCCTGGTCCCCGCTCCATGTGTACTCTTCAAGATCAAGCGAAAAGGTGTGTGCCTCTCCAGGGTTCCCAATAGTTCCCAATTCGTATTCATGCAGAGGTACGAGCTCTCCGGGGCACCAATTGGCCCGGTCGTAAACCCAGGTTCCTCCCTGCGGAAAAAGAGGGTTAAGACCGCAGTCATCTTTCCAAATTAATCCATTTCCAACAAGTTGTTCATCCACACTCAAAAAGTACTCCCGAGGGCAAAATTCTGCACAGACCACATTGTTGTCAAATCCGTGGCCCGAGACAAGGTATCTGATTTTTGCCTGTGTGGTTCCCTCCGGTGTGGTGAGACCTACAGGTGGGGTATGCTCTTCATTGTAGGTTGCCGCATCATCGTAGTTGTGACTCCCGTGAATTATATTTTTGACCTCAACTACCTCTCTGGGGGGTGTTCCCTCTATAAAGTAAAAATCCAGGGTAATGCTGAATCCCGCACTCCACCCCGAATAAAAAGCCCGGATGGTTTTGGTATCCCTGAGCATGTGTGAGAAATCGGTGACGTCATACCGGTAACGGTGGGTCCAGTCATTGTTAAACCCAAAATTGCCCGTGGCCATATAACCACCGTAGGGAGTGATTAATCTTCCTATTTCAAATTCTTCCCTTATCGGACTAACCGACCAAATGGTGTCCAATTCTCCCCCGGTCAGGGTGTCAATGGAGGCAATGGTCGAATCAAATCCCCGGTCTTCAAGCAGGTGAAAATTGACCGTGTAATCCCAATCAGAACATCCACCAGATGCACAGCCCAGTGTAGCCACCATCCAAACTCTGTGGAATTCCTTATCGGCTGTAGGGAAGACTCCTTCCTGATCGTAACTCTCAAACCACACCATATCGACTTTGTCGTGCACACGCACATGGAGGGTGTCATTTTCCAGTAATGGCGAGCTAAAGAGTAGGCCAATGAATGTAAAAAGGATAGTTTTGGGGAATGATAAATGTATGTAAATTTGCTTCATGCTTAATTTTGAAGTCAATATTACGGAAAAAAGTGAAGAAATGGGCGGTTTAAGATTTGTTTAATATTTTGTCGCCCTGATTATCGAGGCGAAATTGTGAGCGTAGAAATATTTCACAGCCCATAATTTGTAACTGTCTGCAGGAACAAATTGGTTCAAAGTGATTTAGGCTGTCTATTTTTCCATAACTTTGCATTGACCTTAAACAGGGGTGAAATTATTTTATTAGAACATTAAAGCATTGAACAATCAACGACCATGAAACAAATTGAAGCCAACAATCCCGAATTAAAATCATGGGTGCATGTAGCGCCTGACTCTGACTTTCCCATTCAAAATATTCCCTTTGGGGTGGGTATGCCACCAGGTAAAACCGCCAGGGTCTGCTCAATTATCGGGGACAAGGTTATCGATTTGTTAGAGGCCTGGGATCTCGGACTTTTTGAGGGAATTTCAGTGGACAGAGAAGTTTTTGCCAACAGGCATATAAACGATTTCATGGCGCTTGGAAAAGAAAAGTGCCGGGAGGTCAGACAACGAATTTCCGAATTATTGAGGGTTGAGGATCCTTTTCAGGCCGAAATACACTCCGGCCGTTTACTATTTCCGGTCAGTCAGTGTCAGATGTTAATGCCGGTAAAAGTGGGTGATTACACGGATTTTTATTCCAGTGAGGAACATGCCACCAATGTCGGCACCATGTTCCGCGATCCGGACAACGCCCTTTTGCCAAACTGGAAACACATTCCTGTTGGATACCACGGGCGTGCTTCCTCCATTGTGGTTTCGGGTACGCCTATCCACCGGCCCGTGGGTCAGACCAAACCGGCCGATTCAGATAATCCCGTTTTTGGACCGTGTAAGTTGCTGGACTTTGAGTTGGAAATGGGATTTGTTGTGGGCAAAGATACCCGCCTCGGTCAGCGCATTTCCACAGCAGAAGCTGAGGATTATATTTTTGGCCTGGTACTGTTTAACGACTGGTCAGCCAGAGATATTCAAAAGTGGGAGTACGTGCCACTGGGACCATTCCTCGCAAAGAGCTTTGCCTCAACCATCTCGCCCTGGGTTGTCACTTTGGATGCGCTCGAACCTTTCCGCACTGATGGACCCGATCAAAACCCCGAGGTTTTTCCCTATCTCCAGTACAAGGGGAAGAAAAACTTTGACCTCGACCTGGAAGTGGCCATTCAAACTGAGAACGGAGACGAAAAAATCGTCTGCAACTCCAATTTCAAATACCTCTACTGGAATATGGCCCAGCAGTTGGCCCACCATACCGTCAATGGGTGCAACTTTAAGGTAGGCGATATGTGCGCCTCAGGTACCATTAGTGGAAAAGAACCCGAGAGCTTCGGCTCCATGCTTGAAATAAGCTGGAAAGGGACCAGGCCCGTCCAAATGCCCGACGGCACCTCCCGAAAATTCATCAACGACGGGGACAAAGTGGTCCTCCGCGGCCACGGACAAAAAGGTTCCGTTCGCATTGGATTTGGAGAGGCAGCCGGGAAAATTCACCCCGCCAAAGAGTGGGAGTGATTGCCTAACCCTTCTACAAAACAATAAACACTGTTCAGCTCCATTCTTATTTAAGAAAACACCCCAAAAACTTAAATAGGACCCTTTCTTATTTAAGGTATTGACACTTTTTCTTAACTTAGCCGCAATTAAGTTAAGTAAGATGAAGAATTTTAAATCGGGGAAGTTGTTGTCCCAGGGTAGTTTTAAGGCTTTTATCCCAGCGAAGGTCAACCGTGAATGGGTAATTGACGATATGGAGGTTCTCAAGCTTTTGAGCCTTGCTGACAGGCAGCTCGGAAGGTTGGATATGTATTCAGAGTATGTAAACATTGGGTTGTTTATCAGAATGCACGTCGCAAAGGAAGCCACACAGAGTTCGCGTATAGAAGGGACCCAGACCAAAATGGAGGAAGCTTTTTTGGACCGAAGTAGAATTTCTCCAGAGTTTCGCGATGATTGGCAAGAGGTGCAAAATTATATTGAAGCTATGAAAGTGTCGGTCGATAATTTACGCAGCCTGCCCTTTTCCACGAGGTTAATAAAAAATGCACATGAAATTCTTTTGAAAGGAGTGAGGGGAAGACACAAGATGCCGGGAGCATTTCGACAAAGTCAAAATTGGATTGGAGGTGCCAGT
>PWJP01000286.1 GCA_003559985.1 Saprospirales bacterium | reverse complement strand
TGTTGAGGTGAACCATTGTCGATGTCCTGTACCCATAGTTGTATTTCACCCCCCTCATCCTGTGCAAAATATGTAAGAAGAGAACCATCGGAAGAAGGAGAGGGTGCAAGTACGCTTAACCCTTTGGTCGGCAATTCTTCACCTTCTCCGGTCTCAGGATTAACGAACCAGAGCGGTCCTTCGGGAGTAACCAACCTTACGCGTGCCTGTGAAAATCGGAGGATCAGTCTTCCATCAGGAAGCCACGCCGGATGTTCGAGTCTTCCGTCCGGGCGGTCCGTCAATTCAACATATTTGGTAGTGTCACGATCAAAATGGTAAATGTGAAGTTCATTGTTGAGGATGTAGGCCAACCTCTCACCATCCGTCGACCAGGCAGGATGCGGGTATACGCGTGGACGTGTTTCCGTACCGGGCAAAAGGCGGGGTGTTCCACCGGCAGCAGGTATGATATATATCCCTCTTCCTTCGGGGCGATCGGACCAGAATGCTATCCATGCACCATCCGGTGAGAAGTTCGGATCAAGATCTTCGGCTAAATCTTCGACCGCATTTGTAAGCGGTATCGCCTCACCTCCTTCTATCGGTAATTTCCAAAGCTGACCCAAAAGATCAAATACGATCGTCTCGCCGTCGGGCGAGATGTCGAAGCCGAGTGCAGTGCCTTCGGTCGTGGTGAAGGAGACGGTGCGCGTCGGAATTTCGCTTGGTGCTTCTACTGCCTGCGCATATGCGTCAATCGAAACGAAAGATATGATCATTGCAGACAACAGGACACGTTGCAAACAGCGGAACTGATCAGTGAGTGAAGATCCAGTAGTCATGACTATCCCTGGTATTGATTATGGATACAATGTTTGATTCCTTCTTTTGCCGGTCCATCCGGCAACTTTCTGTATAGCAGATTACGCCGGATTGGACTTGCGCTACGTGTTTTCACTTCTGTTGTGATGATGCCTGTATTCTCTTCTTTTCGGCTTCTAGGTTTTCCAGCGTCACGCCATCGATGATCCAGGCGGGTGCGGGTTCGTCCTTCAGGTAATGGCCGAACCACTCCAGGATGCGGCGGTTATAATCAACCTGGTTCGCTTCTCGCTGAAGGCCGTGTCCCTCATCCTCGTAGACGAGAAGCACCATCTGCTTACCGGCGCGTCGCGCAAAGTTGTAGAAGACCGTGCCCTGCCACCACTCGACCACGCCATCTTGATCCCCGAAGGCCATCAGCAGCGGTGTGTTCATGTTGTGGACATGGTGGAGTGGTGAGTTGCGAAGATGGGCCTCCACGTCTTCCCAGTAGGGCACTTCGATGCGAGCCTGCCCGGTTTCCCAGTGGTCTACCTCCGGCAGACCGGGGGCCCAGTGAATCTGGCCCATAAAGCTTTTGAA
Organism: Saprospirales bacterium; assembly: GCA_003559985.1. Taxonomy (GTDB): domain Bacteria; phylum Bacteroidota; class Bacteroidia; order Chitinophagales; family Saprospiraceae; genus PWJY01. The sequence goes on along the minus strand of PWJP01000286.1, from coordinate 2,951 downwards.
GTCGGTCAGCGGCGCCCCTGCTACCGAGGCGGCGAACATGTCAGTCTGTGTGGGAATGTAGGTGGCCTGATAGCCGCCCCAGGAATGGCCGATGAGGCCAACCCGGTCCGGGTCCACCAGACCCCGTTCAAGAACGGCATTCACGGCGGGACGGATGGCTTCCAGCGCGCTCACCCCGGGTTCACGCGCCCGGTAGACGATGTCCGGATAAAGCACGAAGTACCCCTCCTGTGTCCACACCGCGGGATTATACGGATTCCGTTCGTTAGGCACGTAAAACCAGTGCTTCCACTGAGACAGGAGCTCATAATTGAAAACGATCATCGGGTACTGTTTGGAAGGCTCATAGCCGGCCGGATAATACAGTACACCCTTGAGTGAGTCGCCGGCCTCGCTTTCAAAGTGAAAGAGCTCGGGTCGTGTCCAGGCATAGTTCTCCACGAACGGATTGGTGCGCATCACGCGCTGTCGATCGGAAAGGCCCGGCCCGGCCAGGAAGAGCTCGGGCGAGACGTTTGTGGCTTCGGAGCGGAAGAGAAAGACGTCGGCGCTGTCGGCGCGCACGAGCTGGCGGGGCCAGGCGTCTTCGAGCATCATCCGCTCGACGGCCGCCCCCGCGCTGCTGCTCCGTTCCGGCTCCGGCGCGGCCTGGCCTGAGGAACCGCTTGAGGCGCCCAGTTCAACAGCCTCCCTCACCGTGAGCTGGGCGAACCCCCGCCGCTCGGTAGGCTCCTGTCGTAAGGACAGGTAGATGGGACGATCCGACGGAAAGCTATCTGCCTCCTGCTCCACCTGCAGCAGTCGATGGATCACTTCTTCTTCGGCGCCGGCAGTGAGCCGCTCCCCGCCATTTCCGTCGGGCCGAACGTGCCATACGTCATAGCGATCGTGGAGCAGCACTCCCTCGTCTCCTTCCAGCCAGCCGCCCACACCGTGCGGTGGGAGCATGTCGGTAGGCGTGTCGTACTCGAGATTGGCAAAGTCGGCAGCGAGTCCGGCCGTGAGATTGGCCGCCGTGCCGGTATGCAGGTCGTGCGCGTGGTAGTCCTCACCGTCGAAGCTCAGGAGATAGCGGCCTCCTTCGCTTTCCCAGGAGTGCCGGACCTTCTCCAGTACTCGGGTCCGCTCTCCCGACTCGAGATCGACAGCCCAGACGTCGTAGAATGGCCGCCCGAACTTGACGCCCCAACTGTACTGCTCGGAAATGCGCTCGAGGCCGAAGCGCCAGTCGGCGGTGATGTTCGCATCGGGGAGAAACATGAAGAGTGGTTCCATTCTCCCTCGAAGATCCGTGCCGACCTGGACCACCCTTCCGTTGTCGGGGGTCCAGACAGCCAGCAGCGTCCGCAGGGCGTCCGTCTCGGCCTGGGCCTGCTGGCGCGGTACAATGCGCACATCGCTGGTATGCCAGATCTGTAGGTCGGGCAGGTCTTCGTCCTCGTCGGGCTCGTCAGAATCCGCTGAGTCATCGTCATCACTCGAACGTTCTTCTTTCCTGTCCTTGTCTTCATCATCCGGCTCCGCCGGTGGAACGGGACGGAGGCCGATAGCGATGCGCCGCCCGCCCTTCGACCACTCGGGCGTCCGATGCCCGACCACGTTAAGGGTATCAGCGATCGGCTCCGGCAGGCCCTCCAAAACGAACGCCTCCGCTCCCGGCAGGTCCACATCGCGCCACACCACTACCTCGTGGCTGCTGGCGGCCTCCCCTGCCGGCTCGCTTGAGCGCAGCACGGCCAGATCGGCGGCATCCTCGCGCCAGGCCAGATGACGATAGGACGAGCCCGAGGTGTCGAGCGGATACACGCGCCCGCTTGCGGCATCATAGAGCTGGACGCCGTTCCCGTCGTCCGTCCCCGTGGCAATGGCCAGCGCAAGGAGTGAGCCGGTGTCGCTCCATGCGTACGAATCCACGTTGCCGAAGCTCATGACCTGTCCGGTCCCCAGTGCTACGACGCGAAGATCCACCCCCTTCCCCTCCGGCTCTTCGGGTGGGTAGCCGTGGAGTGCCAGATATCGACCTCGCGCATCAAAGGAGAAGGCGCGCACCTGTTTCCACTCTTTCACCTCGCCTGTTTCCGTGTTGAGCACGGCGGCGTCCTCCCGGACGGGCAGTTCTTCCTTCTCGAGGCGCTCGCGCTCCTCCTGCGATACGCCCACCGCCCAGGCCAGCCATGTCCCATCCGACGAGAAGGTCGGGGTGCGCCCCCAGGGGAACACCATGGTCGAATCGGCCTCCACATTCAGCATGCGCAGCTCCTCTTCGTCATCGACACGCACTATGCGGGCGGCGATCCAGGTGCCGTAGGGCGAAAGCGTCGACGTCCACAGCATTTCAAACTTCCCATACTCGTCCCGGGTAAGGCGGTCACGCTCCCCGTCGGGGCTGTAGCGCTGCTGGGCATCGAAGGCCATACCGTGCGTCAGGCGCCTCGCCTCGCCGCCCTCGATGGGCACCTCGTAGAGATCGCCCAATAAGTCGAAGACAACCCACTCGCCGCTCGGGTGCACGTCGACCGATATCCACGAGCCCTCGGTAAGGGTTCGCGTGAACATGCACTCGGGAGTGAGGGGGAGGCCGTCACGGAGGGCTTCAAAATCAATGGATGTATCAGCTTGTTGAGCAATTGTACCAGTTGTAATTAAAAAGAGTATACCAATAATCCATGCTGTTATTACCGAAAAATATTTTTTATAACCCATATTATCTTTGTTCCTCCTATTCACCAGTCTGTTTTAACTTGTATCTCCTATGCCCATTCAAGGATTCCTTCCCGATCCACAATGTCTCCACATCTGAGATCATCAGCTATTCAGGCAGATAATAAAACCCGATATAAGCCAGCCGCCACTCGCCCTCTATTTTTTCAAGAATCTTAATCTCTTTCGATCTGCCAAGCTCTTCGCCTGACTCCGAATCCACACTTACCTGGTCAAACGTAACCCATGCC
>PWJP01000238.1 GCA_003559985.1 Saprospirales bacterium | reverse complement strand
TAGAAAGATAGAGATTCTCCAAATTAATCAATTGCACTATTTCAGCTTGAAGTGGATTGAATTCAAGCCCACTTAGTGAAAGAGTCCTGAGGTTGACCATTTCGTATATCTCAACGGGGAAGGGACCTTCGATAAACCAAAGATATGACAGATCCAGGTGTTCCAAACTACTAAATCTTGATAACTCAGGGGGTATGGTTCCAATAAAATGATTGGCTCCAAGAGAAAGATACCTCATGGGCGAGTTTACAATGTAATTCCGTGGCAGGGAATCACTTAACATATTGTTTCGCAGCGATAGGGTATCGATAAGCGGGAGGTTCATTATTCCTGCCGGAAGATTGCCATGTAGGTTGTTAATACTGAGGTCCAATTTTCCAAGCCACCTTAAATCCTTAATGGTCTCCACCAATGGACCCTCCAGATTATTCCGGGATAAAACCAATTCAGTGACACATCCTTCATGGTTTGTGACCACACCATACCACTGTTCGATGGGGATGCCTTCTTCCAGCCAATTCGAATTATCATCCCAGTTGGGACCAGAAGTACTGTTAAAAAGTTCAACCAACACAAGAGAATCAGCCTCAGGATTGCAGACTCCCTGAGCATTAAGACTTGTCAGGAAACCGCTAAGGTGAACTGCCACAATTAATGCAAATACATACCCTTTTTCTACTGCTTTCATAACTATGATTTTTCAAGTAAAAATAAGGGAAATCCGGGCATAAAATAATGATGGATATCAGCGTGGGCATTCATCAATATCACTCCCTGCAACCCTTAACCTCCAAATCATTTGGCGAAACAAAGAATATTCAAAAAATCATTTCAATAAAGAAATCAGCTTCCACCCACTCGAACCAAACGGATGTGAAAAGCCTTCCAGAAATCCAATATTAAAGAATACATGCCAGGGTTCATTCCCCAAAAAAAAGGACCCCACACCATGTGCAGGGCCCCGATTTGTTATCAATTGAATCAGCCTTTTTCTTACCCTAAAAACCAGCCTCACTCACCGGCAATAGTGTAATGGATAAACATCGAAGAACATTCATAGGCCACTTCGAAATTGAGTTGTTTGGTCCATTTGGCTATCACCCAAAGTTAGTGCAAGCCCCTCAATTCCTCGAACTCATTGGCACCGGGTATTTTTCGGCGTATTCGCGGGCTTTGGGGATGAGACTTTTAAGGGTTTCGGCTCTGCGTTCGGATCCAGGATGGGTACTGAGGAATTCAGGGGGAGCGGCACCTCCGGCCTGTCCCATTCTCTGCCAGAAGGGCACTGCCTCGGTGGGATCGTAGCCGGCCATGGTCATCAGGTAAAGCCCGATCTCATCGGCTTCACTTTCGTGTTTTCGGCTGAATGGCAACAACACGCCCACCTGAGCCCCGGCACCGGCAGCCGTCATCAGCATTTCCCTGGTTTGTTCCGGTTTTTCAGCAAGCGCCACATCCAGTGCGGCAAAACCGAGTTGGGTCCACACCATTTGACTCATGCGCTCATTGCCGTGGTGGGCCAGTGCGTGGGCTATTTCATGGCCCATTATTACCGCCATGGCATCTTCGTTTTGAGCGAGCTCCATTATTCCCGTAAACATCACTACCTTTCCCCCGGGCATCGCAAAAGCATTGATTTGATCACTTTTCACCACATTGAAATCCCATTCAAATTGTTCCAGCTCCCCTTCCATGTTGTTGGCCTTGTAATACACCTCCACAGCGTGTACCAGGTCATCTCCAATCCTGCGAATCAATTGGGTTTCCGGAGCATCCGCAGGCAGAGTGTTATTGGCAGCCAGAAACTCATCGTACTGACTAAAGCTCATTGAATTAATGGTACCCATCGGGATCAACTGAGCCTGTCTCCGGCCGGTAAATGCAACCTGGCTGCAGGCCTCCAGGACGAATATGATAACGAGAAACAATGCAACTCTCATAACAGCTTTTTTAGAGAAATGGCAAACCACCCATTCCGGTTCAACAAGCGGGAATACAATCCCACAAATATAACCATTTCGGCTTTAATTCAGGTATAGCCCCCAGTCTTTTCATTGGAAAAAAATTATCTACCTTAGTGCTCAGGTTCAGCAATCAGAAAAAAATGCATGTGGTAATAAACGGGGACTATGAGCGCCATCGAAGGCGACTGATGGAAATGGTCGGGGACTTTGACCGGTCCGGAGAAATACTGGTCAAAGGAAAGCGCAACACCATTAAAATCTTTCCACTGGATGGTAAAATAGTCAACATCAAGTCTTTTCGCATCCCACATACAGTGAATAAACTGGCCTACCGCTATTTGAGAAAGTCCAAGGCCAGGCGCTCCTTCGAATTTGCAAAAAAGCTGCAGGCACGGGGAATAAAAACCCCGGAACCCATCGCCTTTTGTGAACAGCACAACCTGTGGGGATTGCACAAAAGTTTTTATCTGTGCGAACACCTGACTGATCAATTCAGCATGGGTAAACCACTTGAACAAAAAGATTTTCCCAACCGGGAGGAAATCATCAGGCAATTTGCCCGCTTCACCTTTCACATGCATGAAAGCAACGTCCTGTTTCTCGATCACAGCCGCGACAACACCCTGGTAAAGGAAAATTCAAATGGAGGATACCAATTCTACCTGGTGGACATCAATCGGATGCAGTTTAAAAAGTTGAACCACAAGATGAGGTTGGAAAATTTTGCCAGATTATATGCTGACCCGGAAGACTTCTCCATCATGGGTGAGGAGTACGCCCGACTTGCGGGATGGGAAAAGGAGGAAACCACCCGGGCTCTAATTGCAGCGAATCAAAATTTCAAAGACTGGAGGGGTAGAAAGTTGAGGGTGAAGAGGTTTTTGGGGTTGAAGTGAATGGTGGGTTGATGGCTTGCTTGAGTTTTGAGTTTTTAGTTGTGAATTTTGAGTTGATTCAAGTCCGTTAACTCGATGTGGGCGGCAGGATATTAATTCTCAGGGACTGTTGATTATTGGGGATTATTCTCTTGTCGCGGAAAAAATTAGAGTATGCAATAGAAACGAACCCCGTTGAGGTGACATAACGACGCAAGGCATTGTATCTCTACTATTCAGGAAATTACAGTTGTTGGGGTTTCAGCAGTGGACATTGGACAAAACACATCCACCTTCAGTAATTTTTTTTCACAGGAAATGGGATTCGGCTTAATCCAACCCACCTAAATCTTGTTTGGCATTCCGTATCTTTGCATGTTTTATTAGTAAAAGCCCGTGCATTCGTGCGCGACAATACCACAAAGAGGAAAATGGCGTCAAAAACCAGCGGTTCTGTAAGATCTAAAAAAAGCCGGAGTGCGGCTCCAGCACAGGATGTAATCCACATCAAAGGGGCCCGGAGCAACAACCTCCAAAATGTGGAAATCCAACTCCCCAAGGAGAAGTTGATCGTTGTATGCGGCCTTTCAGGATCGGGTAAATCCTCCCTTATCATGGATACCCTCTACGCAGAGGGGCAGCGCCGGTATGTGGAGAGCCTCTCATCCTATGCGCGCCAGTTTATGGAGCGAATGAAAAAACCGGATGTCGATTACATTCGCGGACTTTGCCCGGCCATTGCCATTGAACAGCGCACCGCCGGCAGCAATGCCAGATCCACCGTAGGTTCTGTTACAGAGATCTACGACTACCTGAGGCTGTTATTTGCCCGTGCGGGAAAAACGATCTCCCCCATTTCAAGAGAGGAGGTAAGGCGATATCAGACTTCAGATGTGGTGGATTACATATTGTCGCTGGACGAAAAAGCCAGGGTGGTTTTGACCGCGCCCCTTATCCGAAGCGAGGGCAGAACGCTGGAGGATGAGTTGAAGATTTTGATCCAAAAGGGATTCACTCGTGTAATGCAGGATGAAGAACAACACTACATCGAAGACCTTTTAGAGGACAAAAAATTCAAGACGGGGAAAGGTGGACGTTCTGATTTGCGCATAGTGGTCGATCGGTTTGTGGTAAAAAAAGGGGACGAGGAGCTAAAAATGCGCATGGGCGATTCCGTCCAAACGGCCTTTTTGCAGGGAGGCGGCAGTTGCCGGGTGGAGGAATTAAAGGGAGAAAACAGGGATTTCAACAATCGATTCGAGGCGGATGGCATCACCTTCATGGACCCGACACCCAATCTTTTTAACTACAACAATGCCTACGGGGCATGCAGCAGGTGCGAGGGCTACGGCCAGGTGCTGGGAATAGACGAAAACAAAGTCATCCCCAATCCGGGGCTTTCGGTGCTGGACGGTGCCATTGCCTGTTATTCCGGCCAAAAATCGGATGCATTCCTGCAGGCTGTTCTCGACAATGCGTACAAATACAAGCTGCGGGTCACAGTACCATACCGGGATTTGTCGGAGAGTG
>PWJP01000232.1 GCA_003559985.1 Saprospirales bacterium | reverse complement strand
TGTCAATACCAAAGGAACCGCGGCAGTTGATGATCACGATCATGTATCTGGTATTAACTGCTATGTTGGCACTCAATGTGTCCGCGGAAGTATTTAACGCATTTAAATTGGTGGACGAATCCCTCGAGCAGTCCAATCGACAGCTCACAGCGGAAAATGAAGCGCTACCAGCCCAAATTAATACCTTGGCACAACGCGATCCTGATACTTATCAAAGATATGTGGATCTAACTCCTCAAGTACGAGAAAAGGCTGATGATTTGGTCGAATATCTCGAGGGAATCATAGAGGACCTCATTGAAGAGTCAGGTGGATGGCACGAAGTTAATGGAGAGCGGCGCCTCGTTAACGATAAGCATACCGAAGCCGCTAACAGAATTCTTGTAAATAGGGATTTGGTAACCGGTGAGCCGGGTGAAGGTGCCAGGCTATTGCAAAAATTGATGGATGCTGAGGATGAGTTTCTTGAGTTTATCCCTGAGGATGATATTGAGAGACATGGGCCCCCGCCCATCGCTATTTCCATGGATCCCGATGTATGGAAAGACGCAGATTCCCCCAGGGAAAGTTGGGAGGACTTTATGTTTAGTAGAATGCCCCTACAGGCGGTTCTACCTATTATCAGGAAGTACATCAACGATGTGCGGCTGACAGAAAACAATATCTTACAGTACTACATTCAGAGAATTGGTGGTGAAGATGTTGTTTTTGACCAGTTTTATGTGGTTGCTGCTCCAAGTAGTTCCTACGTGATCCGAGGTGAGACCTACGAATCTGACATATTCTTAAGTGCTGCTTCCTCAGCATTGCCGGATATGGAAATACTTGTAAATGGCAGATCTATTCCAATAGAAGATGGTATCGGCCGATTTACTACTTCGGCTCAAACAGTTGGTGTCAACACATATAATGCCACCATTCGATATACCAATCCGGTAACCGATGAGGTGAGCGAATTCACTAATACCTTTGAGTACGAGGTGGGTCTCCGGTCTGCTAATGTCGACGCAGAGAAAATGAATGTTTTCTACATCGGTGTCGATAACCCGGTTTCTATTTCTGCTGCCGGTATTCCGACAGCTCAGTTGAATATCGATGCACAGGGTGCAGGAATTTCTTTAACTCCAATTGATGGTAGCACCAACAGATTTAATGCTCGCGTTGAAGAGCCCGGTGATGCCTCGATTATCCTCTCTGGAGGTGGATTGGAAAGAACGGAGTTCACATTCCGTGTTCGCCGAATTCCCGATCCTGTTGCTAATTTTGGTGGCGAAGTCGGTGGATCACTTGGTGATGGTCAGTTCAGAGCTCAGCGTGGTGTAATCGCCGTGTTGGAAAACTTTGACTTCGATGCCAGATGTGAAATCGCCGGATTCCGTCTGGTGAGAATTGAGCGCCGTCAGGATCCCCAAATTGCAGACAATGCAGGGGGTTCTTTCGGACCTGAGGCACAGCGATTGGTTGACCAGGCTTCTCCCGGTGACCGCTACTTCTTTGAAAATGTAAGAGCGAGATGTCCAGGTGATGCCGCTACACGTAGAATTAATGACATGGGTTTCACAATCCGTTAAAATACCAAATTACCATGATTTACAATCTTCTCAGAAAATCAGCTCTTTCGCTCACAGTGCTTTGCAGCTTTACTTTGATAAGTATGGCTCAGGTCCCTGAGGAAATTATTACTGAAGCCTCCACACCGGCGGAAGAAGAATTCCTCAATGGAATTGTTGAGCGGAATAATATTCACGAGTCCAGGGTTTTGGCTTACCCTCCATACAGAGAGGCTGACGTTCCCTGGGAGCGAACTATTTGGAGAGTTTTGGATGTGAGGGAAAAGATCAATGCTCCGTTCATTAATCCTCTCAGACCCTTTGCCGAAATTATTATCGATGCAGCAGAAAATGGTGATTTAACCGCCTTCATGGATGATAATTTTACCGATCAAATGGATCCTGAGGAAATTAACAGACTCCTCTTTCAGATTGATACCAATGTGGTTATCGATCCTGAAACTTACGAAGAGGAAATCGTGGTGACTCAGAGTAGTATTGACCCCATGAATATCCAACGCTTTAGAATTAAAGAGGTTTGGTACTTCAATAACAAGTATTCCCGAATGGGGGTACGTGTGTTAGGTATTTCGCCACTGTTGGATGTTGTCGATGAAGATACCGGTGAGTTCCGTTATGAATTGCCACTTTTCTGGATATACTATCCGCAAGCGCGGGAGTTATTTTCCAGGGAAAGTGCTTTCGTGTCCGGGAATGATGCCGCACCCATGACCTGGCTGGACCTATGGGAAATGCGGCGCTTTTCAAGTTATGTGTTCAAGGCATCAAATGTCTATGATGAACGATTGGAAGCCTTCCACGAAAGCCGGATTGAACAACTTATAGAATCGCAGAGAATCGAAGATGACCTGTTCAATTTCGAAATTGATCTGTGGTCATATTGATATAGTGTATTAAGTTTTGCGACTTAAGACTTTTAAAAAAGTCTATAGGGCTGCTCTGGAATATGGGTGGCCCTTTTTTTATTGTTACAGGTGTTTCCCTGATCTCTCCGGGAAATTCATTGTCATCCGGGCATGACTCTTTACCGGGATGGAATCGAACCAATTCCATCACTGGTTTAATGGTTCCTCAGATTTTGTTTGAATACAGGTTTGATTGATATAGGAAGTGGCTACTGTAGCTCTTCTTATTGTCATTGTTCGACATCATTAATAAAAGGTGAAATACAACACGAAGGGATAGGAGAAATTACCAGCAGGAAACGGGATTACGCCTTTTTTTCACTGCTGACGGCGTGCTGTTTTTCTCCTCCTTCCCAAATCGCCTTTATCTTATCTCTGTCAAGCCACCAGGCCGATAGAATAACTATAAAATACGAAAAGGCCGTAATCCATAGGTTCTCCTGATATGGATAAACCGAGTATGCGTGGTAAGATAGGAAAATTATCCCGCTCCATACGATGGGATATCGCCAGCCAGTCAGGGCGGACAACATCACCAGAGGTAAAATGTACCAGGGGTGCACTGTAGTCTGGAATAAGAAGTAGAGGGTAAATATTATTGTCAAAATCTCAGGCATTCTCTGCTTGGTAACGCTTCTACTCTTTACCATTAAGAGAACTCCCAGGTATAACACGACGAACAGCACATTGCTCAGAGGCCCCATAAAAGAAATCCAGTTGTATCCCCTGATCCACTCACCAATAAACCTCAGTATGTAATAGATGGACGCATTGAATTCAAAGGTTTGATAGTACAACCTCAGGCTTTCAAAGAAATTCAACCAGGAATGGCCGAACAGCAGCGGTGAGAATAAAAGTGCCGCCATCAACAGAGCTGCCACGGAGAAGCTCAGCCACTGCTTGAAATTGGATGCTAGCGCCATGGCAGGTAATAGAATCAGCGGCAGTATTTTAGCTCCGATTGAAAGACCGAGCATCATGCCCGTGCGGATGCCTTTTTTTCCATGGTAGTACATCAGGGCAAGTGCGAGGAAGAGAATAGAAATGCCCTCTATGTGCATGTTGCCCGAAATCTCCATCAAAACTAGCGGATTCAATGCGTAAATGGCGACCATGCCGGGGTCCTTTCCCATTTTTCGCAATAGCGGTACAATGATGAATAAAAGGGTTATTTCGGTGATCACCATGAGTGATTTTGTCCAAAAAACCGCCCCTCCACTATCACCACGGGCGATTAAAGCCCCAGTGGCGAAAAACATCTGTGTAAATGGGGGATAGACGCTGTAATATTCCGGTGAATTGAGGTGCGGGTAAAGATCTGTATCCAAAAAGCGAGGTGTCTCTTCCGACTCCACCCACTCGGACGGCTTTTTCTCATAGGGATTTTGAAGGGAGAGGGATATTTGCCCATCCCAAACGTAGCGATAAAAATCGTCGGTGAGGTTTGGGTTTGCCGGTATGATGGCCAGCCGGGTTACAATTGCAACCAAAAGCAGACTTTTGAGCCTGATCTTGTTTGCGGGATCAATGATCAACCAATAGCATAAAAATACAGCGGAAAAATTGAGGGTCAGGAGGAGAAAATCCTGCCTGTCAGGTAGATATGCAAGTAGGACTATACCAAGTGCCCAGACCAGGTAAAGTATCCTGCTTACCATTTTATTTTTCAACCTCTCCATTGAAAGTGGCGGAATGAATAAAAACTAATTGTCGCAAAGCCAATGACCAGGAGAATATGGTAGATTAAAAATGCGTGCTGATCAACCATTACCCCATAATACACCGCTGCAACAAAATAAAGGGCTAATATAGCTTCAAAATAAGTGGTTGAGGGAATTTTGGACGGCAGATATCCACTTTTTTTGAGTTGGGGTACACTTGTCGTGATGTTGA
>PWJP01000048.1 GCA_003559985.1 Saprospirales bacterium | reverse complement strand
TTTTTATTAAATGCCGATGCGGTCAGGCTCAATACTGACAATCCCTTTACCTGGGCCTCAGGATTGTCGGCACCCATCTATTGCGACAATAGAAGGATTCTATCCTATCCTCGAGAGCGAAAAGAAATCAAGCAATTACTGGCTGAAACCGCCGAAAAAAGTTTTCCCGGTACAGAGATTATCGCGGGAGTTGCTACTGCTGGTATTCCCCACGGTGCGCTGCTGGCCGATTGTATGGACCTTCCGTTTATATATGTGCGATCCGGTGCCAAAGGCCACGGCATGAAATCACGAATCGAGGGCCGTGTCACCCCCGGGAAAAAAGTATTAGTGGTAGAAGATTTAGTCAGCACGGGAATGAGTTGCCTGGATGCGGTTAAAGCACTCAGAGAAGCGGGGTTTGTTGTCGAGGGAGTGATTGCACTTTTCACTTACCAACTCGATGAGGCGGCCGATAATTTTGCCCGTGAAAATTGTAAACTGACTACTCTCTCTGATTATGGCACACTGATTGAAGTGGCTCTGCGTGACAAAAAAATTGAGGAGGAGGACCTGGAATCACTGCGTGAATGGAGGAAATCCCCAAAAACCTGGAATAAGTAAAATACGAAGTACTGATATGGATATTTTCAGCGAAAAAAACCTTGAGTTTTTATACAAATACTTAAACAATGCAGCCCCTACCGGCTCTGAAAAATCTGGCCAAAAAATATGGGCGGAATACATAAGACCCTGGGTGGATGAAATTCACCTGGATATTTACGGCACTTGCTACGGCGTAATCAATCCCGGTGCTGAGCACAGAGTGGTGATAGAGAGTCATGCGGATGAAATATCCTGGTTTGTCAATCACATCTCTGATAAAGGGTACATCAGGGTCATTCGAAACGGCGGATCCGATCACGCTATTGCACCGGCCAAACGGGTACTAATCCACACCAAAAACGGGCCTGTGAAGGGTGTTTTTGGTTGGCCCGCAATTCACACTCGGCGTGGGACTAATGCAAAACTCAATGCCACTTTGGACAACATCTTCATCGATCTCGGAGCAAAGGACAAAAAGGAAGTAGAGGAAATGGGGGTTCATGTCGGCTCCATAGTCACTTTTGAAGATGAGATCACTGAGCTGAATAAAAACTACTTTGCAGGCCGCGGCCTCGACAATAAAATGGGTGGTTTTGTAATCGCTCAGGTCGCTCGATTGCTTAAGGAAAATAATATCGAATTACCCTTTTCACTGTACCTGGTCAATTCCGTTCAGGAAGAGGTGGGCCTTAAAGGAGCTCACATGGTGGCAGAAACCATAAAACCCCATGTGGCCATTGTAACCGACGTCACGCACGACACCAGTACCCCGCTGGTAGATGCAAAAAAACACGGGGATGTTCAGTGTGGTAATGGCCCTACGGTCACCTACGCGCCTGCCGTTCACTATAAATTGGTGGAAATGGCAACCACCATTGCGGAGGAAATGGAAATCCCCTACCAAAGGGAGGCCAGTTCGCGCACTACAGGCACCGACACCGATGCCTTTGCCTACTCCAATGGTGGGGTTCCCAGTATTTTGCTGTCACTCCCTCTAAGGTATATGCATACAACCGTGGAGATGGCACATAAGGACGATATTGAAAACCTGGTTAAATGGATTTTGGAAAGCGTTAAAAAGCTGAATCCCGGGGACGACTTCCGGTATTTTGTTCCTTGATATCTTTTAGCATCTGGTCCTTAAAGCCATTTTTCCATAGCCGGAACAATTATTCTTGAACTAAGGTAGTAAAGTGAGCGATCGACCCATTTATCTGGATTACTGTTCGACCACCCCCACTGATAGAGAGGTCTGGAAAAGCATTGAGCCTTTTTTCACAGAGCACTTTGGTAACCCCTCCAGTTCACAGCACGCATATGCGAGGTTTGCAAGAGCACAGCTTGGGGTTGCTGCCGGTCAGGTCGCTGAATTGTTATCCGTCCAACCTTCCGAAATTGTCTTTACCAGTGGAGCCACAGAAGCAATTAACTTTGGTATTAAGGGGTATTTTGAATCATATAAGCAACGGGGAAAACACATTATATCTGCGAAAACCGAGCACAAAGCAGTTTTAGATTGTCTGGAGTATCTGGAAAAAAATGGAGCTGAAATCAGTTGGCTAGATTGCGATGAAAATGGAGAAATTGAACTTAACCAATTGCGGGATTTCATCAGAACCGATACCCTTATGGTCTGCCTCATGTGGGGTAATAACGAAACTGGCGCGATTCACCCTCTGCAGAAAATTGGTGAAATTTGTGCCGACTACGGTGTGGTTTTTTTTAGCGACGCCACTCAGGCAATTGGTAAGATGCCGGTTGCACCAAAGGAATCCAATATATCCATACTCGCGCTTTCCGGGCATAAATTTTACGGGCCAAAAGGCATGGGCGCACTTTATATTTCGTCCGGTAATCCCAGGATAAAACTAAGTCCCATTATTCACGGAGGAGGTCAGCAAATGGGCTTGCGCGGAGGCACTGTCAACCTTCCGGGAGCTGTTGGCCTTGGAAAAGCAGCAGAATTGGCACGAATGAGAATCCCAGAGGAATCATCTAAATCTTTTAACCTAAGAGAGCATTTCGAAACAGGCCTGAAATCAAAAATTGAAGATCTGAGAGTCATATCGGAACCGGTTAACCGACTGCCCCATATTTCCAATGTGGCCTTTAAAGGAATTTCCTCCACCGAGCTGGTAGAAAAAATGAGCCCGGAACTGGCTGTGTCCAACGCATCATCCTGCACCACGGGTAAAGGCCGGAAGTCTCACGTACTCAAAGCCATGAATTTAGACGCAAAATGGAGGGATGGTGCAGTGAGATTTAGTTTTGGAAAATACACCACGGCTGATGAAGTAGATCGCGCTGTAGATATTGTAACCAGGTCGATTGATTATCTCAAAAGCATCAATTCACCGCTGTAAACTTCTACCACTCCGTCGTTGAATTCCACTTCGATCATGTAGGCGTAGGCACCAGTAGGGGCATCCTGCCCATTTACCCTGCCGTTCCAAAATACATTTTCTTCATCAAATAGGGTTGCACCTGCTTCTCTGTTATATACCGCACTACCCCACCGGTCGTAAACTCTGAAGGAAACAATACCGGCAACACCTGGTCCTGTAAAAATTCTAAAATGATCGTTGACACCGTCGTCATTGGGTGAAAAAGCCTCGGGAACATATACATTCCGAATGGCCTGAACTACCAGCGACACATTGGCTGAAGCGATGCAACCATTTTGATCAGTCACCACCAGTTCGACCAATTTATCACTATTGGGAAAAACTTCGGGTTCAGGGCAGTCTAAACAACTGAATATATCAGAAGCCGGAGACCATTCATAAGTAATTATTGGCAGCGGGCCTGTAACATCCGGTTCCAGAAATACTGACTCTCCAAGAGGAACCTCCACTTCAGCAGGTAAATCTACGATAAGTTCTTCCGGCTGTTCAATTGCAAAAGAGTCACGAACAGAGCAGCCGGAGCGGTCAAACACGCTGACAACATAATTTCCGGCTAATAAATCAACAGTTTCCCCAATCGCAAATAACTCACCAAAGTTAATGGAAAATTGATATGGACCACCGGCGCCACCACTTGCATCTGTAATAATGATGGGTGTT
The DNA here is from genome assembly GCA_003559985.1 of Saprospirales bacterium. GTDB lineage: Bacteria > Bacteroidota > Bacteroidia > Chitinophagales > Saprospiraceae > PWJY01. The sequence continues at coordinate 12,740 of PWJP01000048.1, read as the reverse complement.
GTCTCACCAAAGCAATCGACGGTCTCTTCAACTTCGTATTCAAATACAACCGGATCGGGAACACTAATTATCCTGGAAGTAGTATCGACGCATCCACTCGCATCGGTTGCCTGAATTTCATACAGTCCATCTGGAAGATCCAAAGCAATGGATTCATCACTCACATTGCCGGTCCATTCAAATTCAAAGGGTTCAGTTCCACCGGAGAGGTTCAGACCAATTTGCCCGTCATCCCTTCCAGCACAACTCACATCTTCGGTTAGTCCTTCATTTATCGTTACAACAAAAGAATCCGGCTCAGGCAATTCTATTTCAAACTCGGAGACACACCCCATAGCATCGGTAACTTCGATTTGATAACTCCCACCGGTAAGGTTTTCAATGCCGGTACTGGTCTGTCCGTCCGCCCATTGATATTCATAAGGACCGGCTCCACCTGAGGCCGCGACCTCTATGCTGCCATCTGAATCACCAAAGCAAGACGGTAAATTTGCCTCAACAATATCGATTGCGATAGAATCAGGCGCTTCTATTTCGATTACAAAGGTTTCAATACAAGTACCGTCCGAAACAAATACTTCATATACTCCGGGACAGAGGTTTTCATTTTCCTGAGCACTGGTCCCTACTCCATCGTCCCAAACATAGGTAAAGTCGCCAGCGGTTAGGCCACCGGTTGCCTCTAATCGTGCGGAACCATCACATGTATAGTAACAGGTGGCAGGGTTTACATCCGTAAATTCTCCTTCAATCGGCGGTGGATCTACCAATTCAATGTCATCTACCTCTACCGGATCGCAGTCACCGGATTGATCCGATATAGTGACAGAATAAGTTCCTGCGGATAAGCCGGTTATAACCGCACTGTTGGGTCCACCATCGGGAACGGACCATTCGTAATTGTAATTCCCGGAACCTCCCAGTACTGTTACAGTAATTCGGCCATCGTCATCACCGGTACAACTCGGATTTTGGGTATTTAGATCATCGAGGACCAGGGGACCGGCTCCCTCCAATGCAACACTCCCCTCCACTTCGCAACCATCATCAGCGGTTATGGTAAGAGAGTAAAGGCCTTCACTTAATCCTGAAATTGAATCTCCGATGTAGGGATTCCCGTCCTCATCTTCCCAGCTAAAGGTGAGATTTTCGCTGGTTCCAAAACTGTAAATAACCTTTATGGCTCCGTCATTCCCGTCCCCACAACCCGGATTTACGGTTTCAAATTCCTCAATTACAGGTGGTATGGCTCCACCTATTTCAATGGTCTCATCATGGGTACAGCCCTCTGGATCGGTAACGGTTACTGTGTAAGAGCCGCCAGACAATCCAGTAATTTCAGCTCCTGTTTCGCCATTGCTCCACTCAAAAGAAAAATCTCCCGGTGATTCAGCATTCCCTCCGGAAGCCGATACGCGGATTAAACCATCATTTCCGGGGTCACAACCTTCATCCTGTTGTTCCTCTATTTCAATAACAATGGGGGGTGGTCCACCTACTTCAATTACGAAATCGGCTTCACACCGCTGACTTGAGGAGTAATTATCTAGAAGAGTCAGAAAATAGGTCCCGGCTGATAAATTGCTAACTGTGTTTTGGTTGCCTGCGGTGACGGATTGAACCGGATTGTCATCGGCATCGGTCCAAATAAAAATATAGGGTCCGTCTTCATCCGGGGTATCAGTTCCTGCAGTGACTACGATTTGACCGTCATTGTCATTGCCACATGTCACATTCGTGATTATGGTGTCCTCAAGTATCAGGTTTCGTTCAAGCCCCACTTCGTAAGTTTGCGTGACAGAACACCCATTACTGTCATTGACAGTGAGCTCATAGGTGCCAGGTACCAGATTAGAAAGAGTGGATGTTGTGGCTATTTGTGGGCTGGAGCCGGGCCAATTGTACCTGTACTCATCTCCATCGTAGGGCGTACCACCAGTGGCAACCACAGATATTTCGCCGTTAAAAACACCACGGCACAAGGCATCTGTTATATTGGCCTCTACTAATAGCTCGTCAGTAAAAAGATTGGCAGATTTTACAACTTCACAACCGAATGGGTCGGTCACGGTCAATTGATAATTCCCTATTTCGAGATTGGATAGTGTGGTATCTCCGAAAAAATTATTGGACCACTGAAGGGTATAAGGTTCTACCGCATCAATTTCTGTCTCTATCCTGCCATTTGCGGAATTAAAACAGGTGGGTGGCGTTGGGAATAGTTCTACCACTGGACCGGGTTGATTATTGATGTCTGCAGTCAAAACAACTTCATCTCCATCTGCATCTGTGATTATAACTTCGTATTCTTCACCCGGTTCGGTACTATTTGGCAGGTCTGTAAACGTAAAACTGCCTCCCTCAACCAGGATTTGACCCACACCAGTTACACCGGGATCATCGGTCTTTTGATATTCGACATTGTAGGGCGGTTGTCCACCATAGGCAGTTACCGAAATGGACCCATCTGATTCTCCGTCAGGTGTACCGCAGGAATTGATATAGCCGCCGAGATCCACGGGATAAATTATCTCTACTTTTCCCGGAACAGAGTTGACGCCCACTTCATTTGTGGCATAATCCACGGCTAAAAGAGTCGTGGTTAGCCTGGAACCAACTGCTGCAAAAGTACTTTGACCAGGGTTTCCCACAGCCCTGAAGCACAGTTCAAAAACAACGGTGCCATCGGGAAGGCTTTGACCTCCTGTTGCTCCAAAATCAACATCTTCCCACAGTATGGACAGCCATCCATTATCGGTAAAAAGTGTGTTTACAGTAAAGGCTCCCGGAGGCATATTTTCATTCTCGAGCCCGATAAATTCAATTACAGTGGGATTCCAGGTAATGGCACCTGAAATGGTAAAGAGGCTGTCAAAATTATTTACGCTTACTTCCAGGCAAAACTCCTCGTCCTCCTCTACTTCAGCATCAGAAATTACAAATTCCAAACAATCTCCTAAATAGAATTCCTCGACTACGCTACAACTTTTACCATCTGAAATGGTGACGATGTAATTACCTGGCCTTGAAGCGGTAAATTCAATAAGCTCACCATGGGAAAGTGATGTAGAGACAACATCAGCAACATCGCTACTACCCTCGCGCTGCATAACAATTTCGTAGTCGCTGCCGTCAAACTCAGGAAGTCCTCCATTGATCACCATACTTCCCTCAATTTGACCGTCAGTCAATTCGTCATTGAATTCTTCAATACTTATCGGGTTGAGATAGACAATGCTAAAAGCCTGATCTACTCTGACATTGACACATTCACCCGGCGGATTGCCTTCATAAACCGCCTGGTTGTTTTCAAAACGATCAAAAGTGATGGGAGCAAAATACAATTGAAGCGGGTCCCCATTGTTGAAAAACTCCTGTAAGGTAGTGGTACCGCCAATATTCAAGCTATTTTCAAACCAGGCATCACCTGTCGGATCATCAACGTAAACGTACAAATCCATAGCGGGTGGAGGTTCTGTCAACAAGCAGGGGTCTGCCACTATATCATTGAGTTCAAAACCGGTTATCGTGGGAGAGCATTCGTACCAGGCGTACCCTATACCACCCTCGGTATTGGGGCTGGGGTCACCGGAAAGGTCGAAATCGCCATTATGGAGTATTTGGGCCATGTCACCAAAACAGAGAAAAATGGTGTCTAAATCAACATGATTGCTTTGCCCTGAAAATTGACCCAGACCGATGCTACCTGCATCGTTGTCACAACTTCTTGTGATTGTCTCGCCATCCGTTGTTTGCCTGTCGATGGATACAGGTGTCTGTCCGTAAATCGCTGATGATGTACTCAAAACCAGTACAAATGCGAATAGTATATACTTCATTCAGATACACAGCTTTTCTTCCTATTATCAATTTTCAATCTGCAGGAGCTATTCTTTCGATGTCAGTCCAAACTCCTATTCCCATTAGTAAGAGGGTTCAAAACCCCTTTAAGGCATAATTTCAAAATACAATGTATCCCGGAGAAATTTACCGGAATACACTGTTTCATTAAGTCCGACATTTACGTCAGGAACAACCAAACCCCTAAACGCCCCTAAGCGGGCCGTATTACAAAAAATATAATATTTATTATCTTTGAACCATTAGCCTCTGAACGGTTTCACCACCCTCGTATCTCAGGGTAATTAAGTAAATACCGGAAGCCCAATTATCAGTACTTATTTTTATGCTTCCACTATTGATATTCTCTTGTTCAAAGACCACTTTTCCATCAATTGAGCTGACATTTAACCCGGTAATTACGCTTTGTCCTGCATTATCAACCAATTCAATGTTTACAATATCTGAAGTGGGATTGGGGAAAATACTCAGCGACAATTCATCATCCAGGTCTGCTGTGCTACTTGCAAGATCAACTTCAAAACAGCCTTCCCACGTACAATCATTGGAATCTGTGACAATCACACAATACTCACCTGCGGCGAGGTCAAAAGCCAAACCCTCATCTGAAGAAAGGACACTGTCATCCCAGTCATATGTAAAGGGTGGAGTTCCACCGACAATACCCAATAAGATGGTCCCATCAGCTGCTCCTGCTGCAGATTCATCTGAAATTATGCCCTCAACAGACAGCGAATCCGGTTGTCCAACAGTAGCAGAAAATTCAGTGGCACAGCCGAGTGTATCCGAAACAACAGCAGTGTATTCACCGGCCGTCAATTCTGTGGCGATTTCACCGGTCTGTCCATCGTTCCAGGTCACTTCAGCGGGTCCACCGGTGCCTGCCAGTACCTCAACGGCAATAGAACCGCTTGCTTCACCAAAGCAAAGTGCATCAGTTACTTCGGATTCAACCACTTCAGGAGGGGTATTTGTTTGCAACTCAAACGAATCGATAATCTGACAACCTCTCTCATCTGTTACAGTAACATGGTAAGTTCCTCCACCGATACCAGAATTAACAGCGCCTTCAGCACCATCGCTCCAAACGACATTGTAGTTGCCATCAGCATCGGGTTCACCACCGGTAATATCAAGAGAAATAGAACCATCATTTTCACCTTCACATGACTCTTCTGTCATTTCAAGAAGCGCTAATTGAAGCGAAGTGTCGGGCTGGGTTATTTCAAAAGAATACTCCAGTACACATCCATCGAAAAGGGTGTCCGTTAAGGTCAAACTGTAAAATCCAGGAGGCAGTTCTGAAAAAATAAGACTTCCTGTATCTACAGCAACCTCGCCCTGGTCAAAATCGAGTTCGAAAGTAAATTCCGGGGTTTCCGCTCTGCCTTCGTAGGAAACATTCAATTGTACCTGTACAGTACTATCACCGAAGCAAACAATATCTTCAAGAACATCCATTTCAACATCCAGGCCGGATTCATTGATTATCTCAACAGTCTCAACCACCTGACATTCATTGGAGTCTGTGACTGTTATTTCATACGTTCCCGACAGGAGACTGTCTCTGAAAGAATTTACACTGGTTTGTGATTCGCCATCGCTCCATTCGTATGTATAGGTATCTCCGGCAAAAGGGGTGCCACCTGATGCAACCGCGGTTAACGAACCATTGGTATCACCCGGGCAGATATTATCTACTACTTCCAGGGCAACTTCAAGAGGTTGAGTATCAAAAACAAAAGTATCGACGAACTCACATCCACCTGCGTCCTTGAAAGTGTGTATGTAAGTTCCATTTGCCAGACCTGTTAAATTACTCTCGAATATTTCTCCTGTGTACCAAATAGGAAACACACAACGGTCCTCTGATACGGTATCTAACCGAATGCTTCCATCATCAGAATCGTGACAGGAAGGTGGCGATAAAGTGAATTCAGAAAAAACGGGCCCGTGAGCAAAAACCGATTGTGAACCAGAGTTTACCGTATCTCCCTCGCTTGTAATAACGTAGTGGTATTCACCGGCCGGTAGAGAATCAATGAATGCACTTTGCCCGTCGGAATTGAGGGTTAAAACTCCGGCAATACTTCCATCCAGCTCATTTTGATAAGAAAACTCAAGTGGGTAAAAATCAACAGGGCCATAAGTACTTACTTCCATCGAGCCATTGCTACTAATGGAGTCTGATGCAGCACAGGTTTTGATAATAGATTCAACGGATGCAGGGTCCTCGATCAAAACACCTCCATTCACCCCTGTCACCTCAGCGAGCTCAAAGTCTTGAACAATTTCCAGTGCTATAGGAAAATCGCTTAAGTTCAAGGGTGCAAATTCGCCTGGTTCGCCAATTACAGTAAAACAAAGAGATAATATCCTGGTACTATCAGGGAAGTCGAAGGTGGGCTCAACACGGAAAAAATTAAACCTGAAAATACCACAATCAACTTCTAGTAAACCAAAACTTTCACCTGTAAAGGGAATATCCGGATTCAGGTTAGTCACAGAATCATAGCGCAATTGAAAAGGGTCAAACAAAACAGATGCTTGCATGGAGTTTATGGACTCGAAATTATTGACTTTCACATCCACACAGACAGCATCCCCCATTCGGGTCTCCTCTTGTCCCATAAAAACTATTACTGTATCCCCGGTGGAATTTTGACTATGTGCAATATTGATTCCTGTCAAAAGCAAGGAGATGGCGGTTAAAGTGGTTAGTATTCTACTCATGTTTAAAGATTATTTTTGTTAAACTATAAAATGACCCAATTTAATTTTTTCAGGTGACTGCAAATATACACAATGCACCAATGATATTAAAATATTTTATATAAGTTTTTTTACTATCCAATGACTTTCTTTTTCATCAATCAACCTTTTAGAAGATACCCTTTACAGGCTTCTTGTTTCTAGATTAATCAAATTTTTTTCTGGTATTCCAATTACTACATCTTCACAAATCTCAACATTGCGGCAGTTCCGTTTAGTTGGATTTCGAGAAAGTATAATCCTTGATTAAGTGCTTGTACGTTTATTCGGTGATTGTGTCCGAAACCGGTATTCACACCAACCCCATTTTTTAACCGCTCTCCCGAATTTGAATAAATAGACCAGGTAAATTCTTCTGTCCCCAAATTCTTACCTGACAGTTCAAAATAAAGGTGGTTATTTACCGGATTGGCTCCCGTTAGTTCAATTTCAAAGTCAGTTGGACCGGAATTTATATCGTCCACATCAATAAGGTTGATTTTCAGAAAGTTTTGACTTAGATCATAGCAACCATCTGAAGCGGGATTGAAAACATCCTGTCCCGAACCCAGTAAAAGGTTGCCCGTGTAGGATATTCCGTAAACCCGCAACTGGCCAAATGCCGCTGTAAACACGGACAACTCATCTTCGTCAAATAGGAAAAAGATTATATCATTGGAATCGGTTACCGCGTAAGCATATTCTGCTCCGGAATCCGAGCTATTATCAAGGGTTACAATTCCAGGCTGACCGTCGCCAATCTCTAAATCTATTTCTGTATTGCCATCCTCGTCAAAAACCATCCCTCCATCGGGAGTGGCAAAGTTCACCATTAAAATTCCTTCGGCAAGATGATAACAGGCAAGTTCAGACAACATGGTATCAAAACCAAGACCGGTTTCTACCTCCCCATGGCCTGAATGAGCAACACCGGCAATTGTGTAAATATCCGGGACCAGTGCCGAAAAATCATACTCCAGATTGGCAAAAGTGTCCTCTACCACCCCCCATCTGTTTAATACGGCAAAGAAAAACTCTCCCTGTGATGGACTAACTATTTGAAATTCGGCCTTTTGGAAAGAAGTGTCGGTACAAAGAGTTAAACTGGTTTCTCCATTGGAAAATGCGATTTCCCCACCCATCGGAGCGAAGATTCTCAACTGGACACTATTCTCGCTAAAATCATAACACTCTGTCGCAGCATCTAAGTCAGAGTCATTCATATTGTCACCCTCGCGAAGTAAAAAGTTACCCCCGTAAGATATACCCTTAATTCGATATTCTCCATCAGGAAGATGGGAAACAGAAAAGGAATCTGCCTCAAAATACTCAACCAATACATCCTCCTCATCAATCAAAAGATAGCGGTAATTAAAGGGGGATGTAGAAGTTTGTGAAAGGGTGATTTGTGTTTCGGCCTGTTGTAGTGCGCAAATCTGAACCAGGGAATCGCTTCCATTTATTGTAACCATTCCCCCATCTGCCGAATCGATTACGATTTCTATAAAATTATCACTGAGCGAATAACACTCAAGACCCAGGGTATCATCAAAAATATTATCTCCGGGCTCTGCTGTAAGGCTGTCTCTGGAACCGACACCGTAGATTTTAAATATTCCAGCTTCCAGGTTGCCGATGTCTATGGAATCGGAATAACTTTGTCTTCGTATTTCGTTCTCCTGATCAACCAGAAAGATTTGATACACCGGGGAAAAAATGTTCCTGAAAATACGTACCTTTTTTTCCTGATCTGGTTTCTCACAAGTGACCAGTTCGGTCCTTCCGGCAGACAGAAAAACCTCACCACCAAATATCTCAAATACATCCAGATATAGTTCGGTTGCCGAAAACTCCCCGCAGATATTCATTAGGGAATCTGCAGCCATACCTTCCGCAAGCAAGTCCGGAGATGGAGTTGAAAACCCAACAATCCGGTGAATGCCGCCTTGTAATCCCTCCAGATTAATACTGTCCGTTTCGTATATTCTGCTGAGTCTGTCCTCCTCATCAAAAACGAGGTAGAAGTATGGAAAAGGCGATTGCGACGCACTTTCCATTTCAACGAACACGTCCCTGTCATCTCCCGAACACAACTCCAGGGTATCACTTGACTCAAACCACCTTATATCGCCTCCATCCGGTTCGTCCGCTACTGTGAACAGCTGATTATCCGATGGAGTAAAGCAATCATCTGACAGGTCGCCCAGGATAAAATTATCCCCCGGCCCCAGAAGGAGATTCCCCCTGTAGGAGAATCCGGTTATTACGGTTATCCCGCTGTCCAGTAGGCCGGTAAATTGACCGGTCGCGCTCAACTCCATGATTTCTCCGTCCTGATTACCCGCAACGAATATGTATTCATCATCCACTCCGGCCGAGACTTCCACATGAATTGTATCAGGCAACTCATTTTTGCAGAAAAAGAGTGTTTCTCCTGAATCATACGAAAAAGAAATACTGCCGGCCCTGGGTGATTCGTATCGGAGGGATAATGTATTTGATGACTTTTCGTAGCAATCGGCGGCAAATAAAAGGTCGAAGTCCAAACTGTCCCCAACAGTCAATTCAGGCGATGTTTCAGAACTGAATCCATAAATTGTGTACTCGCCTTCATCCAATCCACCAAAATTAAGTTGGTCACTATTTTCCACAAGACGGATGGTAAGGTTTTCATCTACGGCCAACAAATAATACGGCAATGTTGATTGAGACTCTACAACCACAGAAATCACTCCTCCGTCCACTCCATCTGGGCAGAGCCATTCATCTGTTTCACCTCCGGGAAAGGAAATTTCGCCCCCATCCACATTTTGAACCTCCAAATCGACAGGATCGCTTAAAGAATAACATCCATCAACGAGTTCTGAGGGTTCAAAAACGTCTCCAATAGATGCGTTCAAACTTCCCTCATATGCGATTGCATATACCTCGAACACACCTTCATTTAGTTGATCTGCGGCTAAATTATCTATTTGACTTACCGCTGCAATTTCGTTGTTTTCATCAACTACCATAAGTGCATAATCAGAGGCACTGGTCACCACTGCAAATTCTAAAATGTCACCAGTCAACGGGCAAAGTTCCTTACTGGTGCTACCATCGCTGTAGCTTAGTTCTATATCGTCCAATTCAGCAACAACCACTTCAATGAAGTTGTCGGAAAAGGTCCAGCAAAAGGTACTCATTTTGGCCTCGTCTATATTTTGCCCTTCTGTTTTCTGCAATCTACCGGCGTAAACCAATGCGTAAATGCGATAAAAACCAGCGCTAAGTCCGTCCAAATGTATCCGCGGCCTGTTGGTCACTTCAATAATTTCACCTCTGGAAGTGGTGAGCACATAGGCTTTGGGAAAGCCCCTGATATCAGATAGCACAAGCACATTTCCACCGGCCTGTCCCTGACAAAAGGATATGGACGTGGAGCCGTCGGGTAGTGAAACTTTGTGGCCCTCAGGACATTGACCGTAAAGTGGATTGAAAAAAAGACCAAAGGTCAGTAAGCATACAACAGACAGTAAAGAATTTCGCATTTCGCTATTATTAGTTTGAGATAAATATGAGGCCAAAGGCATTTTCAACAAAAGAGTTTATACCAATGACTTCATTAATTATACTTTGAACACCGCACATTATATAAAAATTTCACATATATTTTTATTTCTAATGCTTCAGAGAAATTCCTTGATCTGTATCAGGTGATTCTGTGGACCTGTTCGTGTGCCAAGAGCGTTTATTCATTAAATTATTTTATGCGAAATCTGATAATCTTTCTACCCGTCTTTGGCCTGGTACTGCTCGGTTGCAACAGTGACAGAAACTCGGTAGAGCCGGACGATTCAACATTGACAGTTTATGTCTCCTTTAATTTCGATCTGTCTCATATCGCCGATGGAACATTTTTTACCAAAACAGAAGCTGGTTATCCGATTTCAATCAGCCGCTTGCAATTTTACTTGAGTGATTGGCTTGTAGAGAGGAAAGATGGTTCTACAATTAACTCTGATATCGTTTCATTGATAGATGCACAGGACGAGGACAGCAGAAGGTTCTCCCTGGATATTGAAGCCGGGAGCGATTGGGAAACAATGCACTTTCTTATTGGGCTTCCCACTTATTTGAATCACACAAATGCCCTTGAAAACACACTGGAGAACCAAAACATGGCCTGGCCTGATCCAATGGGAGGTGGGTATCATTTTTTAAAGTTGGAGGGGAGGTTTATGGATGGTGAGGATGAATACGGTTATGCCATGCATATCGGAACAGATCCATATGTAATACCAGTTCAGATGCATCTGGAGGATAAGGCGGAAGTGATTTCGCAGTCAGGCGAGATTACCCTTGAGATGAGCATAAAAGAGTGGTTTGCAAATCCACATACTTATGATTTTAACCAGGATGGGAATTACTCCATGGGAGATACTTCAGCCATGCTAATGCTTGCACAAAATGGCCAACATGTTTTCACATTGAAAAATTAGCAGCCCAAATAACAGACTTCGCCTATGACCCGGCAAATCCGAGCATTTATAATTTTTCTGACGGTATTCGTCCTGACCTTAGCTGTTAGCTGTGAGAGCGAGAATGCCGATAATTTTGATTGGCCGGATTACGACCCTACACCAATAGAGCTGGAAATACCCGGTGGATTTCCTCCTGTAATAATTCCACCGGACAATCCACTCACAAAAGAAGGGATAAACCTGGGTCGGAAACTTTACCACGATAAAATTCTCCACATAGACGGTCTGCTTTCCTGCAGCAGTTGCCATCTACAGGAATATGGGTTTACCTCCCCTGGAACTGCCATACTTCCCCATATTAATTTGGCCTGGAGCAGAAACTTTATGTGGGATGGCAAATTCGATATGATAAATGTCAATCTCGAATATGTTTCTCTCTTTGAAGTCGAGGATTTCATGCAAACGAATGTGTCCCGATTGAATGAACACGAGCATTATCCCGGTTTGTTTTACGAAGCATTTGGGGTGAAGGAGATTACTTCAACTGAAATTGCATACGCTCTTGCTCAATTTATGCGAACACAGGTTTCAGGTAATTCAAAATACGATCAGGTGCTGGCTGAAGGTATTGGCACCCCGGTTTTTACTGAGCAGGAAATGTGGGGTTACGAATTGTTCTTTTCTGAAACAGGGGATTGTTTTCACTGTCACGGGAACAAACTTTTTACCGATAATAAATTCTACAACATTGGGCTGGATTCAGTTTTTGAAGGAGTGAATAAAGGCCTTTACTCAGTAACTGGCAATCCAGCAGATCTCGGAAAATTCAAGGTTCCAACATTGAGAAATGCGGCATTGCGAAATGGGTTTATGCACGATGGCAGGTTCAAAAGTTTAAGGGAGGTTATTGAGCACTATAATTCCGGGGTATTAAATTCTCCAACCCTGGATCCGGTCATGACAAAACCGGGAAAAGAATTTGGCCTTGGATTGAGCGCAGATGAAATAGATGCACTCATTGCCTTTATCCACACCCTAACAGATGAGGAATTTTTGAGCCGGGAGGAACTGGGGCCGCCCTGAGAAATTTTATTTCTGACAGAACTTTTCAATCCCCAGGTTTATTCCTATTTAGGTCAATCGGGCTAAAACTTCAAGAGCCTTTACCACTCACTCAAAAAAGAAAGCGGGGACCTTGCTCCCTGTATCCGGTAATCAAGATCCCCGCCCTGGTATTTTAATGGGTTATAAGACAGATTTATTTCAGATCAAAACGATCTGCGTTCATCACTTTAACCCATGCATTGACAAAGTCTTTTACAAACTTTTCTCTATTGTCGTCCTGTGCGTAAAACTCTGAGTAAGCTCGCAGTATGGAATGAGAACCAAATACGAGATCAACACGAGTTGCGGTCCATTTAGTGTCTCCGGATTTCCTGTCCACAATGTGATACAAATTTTCTCCATGGGGTCTCCATGTGTAATTCATATCGGTCAGATTGACAAAGAAATCATTGCTCAGCTTGCCGGGGCTGTCAGTAAAAACACCGTGCTTGCTGTCGCCGTGATTGGTTCCCAAAACGCGCATACCGCCAATAAGCACTGTCATTTCAGGAGCGGTGAGGCCCATTAATTGCGTTCTGTCCAGCAGCAACTCTTCAGGTT
>PWJP01000217.1 GCA_003559985.1 Saprospirales bacterium | reverse complement strand
GGTGAGTCTGTGAGTTGGTGAGTTGTTTTTTAGTGCGCCAATTTGATGTTGACGACCGTATATCTATTCGTGGGGATTGTTGATTTCTGAGGATTTTTTCGACTCTTCTACGTCACGTCATAAATTACTCTGCGCGTTCTCCGTGATCTCTGCGGCTCTGCGGTGAACCATTTTTCCCCAAAGTATAGGGGGCAGGCTAGTTGTGAATTGGTGAGTCTGCTTTTTCAGTTATGAATTGGTGAGTCTGTGAGTTAGTGAGTTGGGGCTGATTGGTTATTGGCTGATGGTTGATGGGCTGATTGGTTATTGGTTGATGGCCGATGGCTTTTGGAGAGCGTAAATGCTTTATTTACAGTTATTTATTTAATTTTTGTGGTTGTTGATTTTGGAGGATTTTTTTTACACTCTCTCCGCAATCTTTCTTCTTCTGTGGTTGACCTCATCGGTTGATGATCCTTTTCGGCGAAAGTACCAAATGGAGTTTTATAAAACCAATTTTTGAGGGGATTACAAGTCGGGATATTTTTTGGCGAGGGATTATCTCATTTTGGGTCTTTTTCTCTTGCCACCGGGTCTGTGCATACCCTGGTTGCCCATGCCGGCTGTTTTGAGTACGCCCCTGTTGGCCAGTGCCTTTTCGTAGGTTCTCATTTGTTCCCTCAGATTGGGGTCGGTGACCTTAAATTTTTTGGCCTTTCTGAAGTGCAGCACAGCGCCCTGCCAGTTGTTCTTTCCGGCGGCTAAATTGGCGAGTTGGAGGTGCACCATGGCTTTTTCGTTGCCGGTAGCCAGTCCGGTGTCCTTGGCCATTTGCAGGTACTTCTCCGCTTTTTCATTCTCTTTGAGGTTCAAGGCAATGGTCCCTTTCAACATGAAGAAATAAGCCCTGTTGGTCTTGAAGAGCAACCTGGGACTCAGTGTCAGGCCCAGCCTTTTTTCCGCCCCGAGAAAATCCATTTTCTCCATTTTTTTGGCTGCAGACTGAACTGTACCCAGCATAAGATAGGCAACCACCATTCCGACCCATATTATGTAGAAGGGAAAGATGTACCAAAATCCGAAAAGAATGGAGGTGTAAATGGCCAGCGGCAGCAGGACCACAATCAGTACAAATCTCAGGTATATATTTACTGTAAACATGTTTTACCGGTTTTAGCTCGCAAAGATAAGGAATATTTGACGCATCAGCGACTTGCAGCAGCCGCAATTGGTGGTGCGGGATTTCATATAATTTATCCTTTTTGCTATTGTCAAACGGGGATTGGCGGGTAAAAATTCTTTGGGGTTGGTCGGGGCTTTCAGCTGTGAATTGCATTGCCCTGAGGCTGGTCGAAGGGGTGAGTCGGGCCGGTTATTGGCTGATGGTTGATGGCCGATGGCTGCTTGCGGCGCTATTTCAAGGTATCCTGTATCATATTGATTTTTTGAGGTTGTTCAAAATCGGAGAAAAATGCTGCTGCACCCCTTCAGGGTGCTGTTTTTAGGATGGCTCTAGCGATGGGTTTGCTGCCTGACCCCGTTGGGGTCGGGTGTAGAGCGATATTAATTGAATAGAATACCTAAAAACATTGAAACGAAAATCCAGAATCCCAGGGATTCTGGATTATGAAAATACGTTCTTTGGCGATAAATTAGAATCCTGTAGAGGACAAAACCCATTCGGGGATTTACGATTGTTGCGGCAGAAAATACGCACGGCCGTGCGTATCTACAGATATCTGCACCAAAACATTATCCGCCATTTTTAATTGATTCCTTTGCGCCTTCTTTTGCCCCCTCCCCAAAGCGTAGGGGGCAAGAAAGCTTTGGGGGTGAAACAAATATCCAGGGCATCGAAATTCCCATAAATCCCTCATTCCAGCCTGGAGGTTAGCATTCCCGCCAAAACCCCAATTCGTAATTCGTCATTCGTCATTCGTAATTGAATAAAACCCTAAATACCGAACCACCCAAAAATCATTAACCTTCCAGGAACTCAAGAAATATCGCCCGAAACAAAAAATGTCCACTGTCCATTATCAATTGTCAATTGTCAACTGTCCATTCAAAAATCAAACCTTTTCCTTGATTTTGTCCTTCAGCTCAAACCATTCATCCCTGTACCGGGCGGCCATCATAAAGTCCTGTTCTTTTGCGGCCTGTTTCATTTTTCGCTCCGTCTCATCGATCAATTTTTTGAGTTGGTCTCTGTTCATGTAGTCCACTACGGGGTCGGCAGCCATTGCCTGACGGCTTTCTTCGGCATAAGTTTCCTTTTTCTTTCCGCCTTTTATGTCCAAAATAGACCGCTGGCCCATGATCTCCTCCCTGGACTTGTAAATGGTGGCCGGTGTGATTCCGTGTTCCTCATTGTAGGCCATTTGTTTGGCCCGTCGGCGGTTGGTTTCATCGATGGTTCGCTGCATAGACTCCGTAATGGTGTCCGCGTAAAAAATCACCAGACCGTCTGCATTTCTCGCGGCACGGCCGGCAGTTTGGGTTAGGGAGCGGTCGTTTCGGAGGAAGCCCTCCTTGTCGGCGTCCAGAATGGCAACCAGTGACACTTCCGGCAAATCCAATCCCTCCCTGAGCAAGTTAACTCCTATCAATACATCAAAATTTCCCAGTCGCAGGTCGCGCAAGATCTCCACCCGCTCCATGGTGTCGATGTCGCTGTGGAGATAGCGGGTGCGAATATCCAGCTTTAGGAGATAAGCGGCCAGTTCCTCCGACATGCGTTTCGTCAGGGTGGTTACGAGAACCCGTTCCTCTTTTTTCGACCGGTTGTGAATTTCATCCAGCAGGTCGTCTATCTGATTGAGGCTTGGGCGCACATCGATTGGGGGGTCGAGCAGTCCGGTGGGTCTGATGATTTGCTCCACAAACACCCCATCCGTCATTTCCAGTTCAAAATCCGAGGGTGTTGCACTTACGAAGATCACCTGATTGGTCAAGGCCTGGAATTCCTCAAAATTCAGCGGGCGATTGTCCATGGCGCTCGGGAGGCGAAAACCGTGGTTGACTAGATTGAGTTTTCTGGCTCTGTCCCCGCCCCACATCCCGCGCAACTGGGGAATGGTTACGTGGCTTTCGTCGATAAACATCAGGTAGTCCTCCGGGAAGTAATCCAGCAGGCAAAAGGGTCTGGTTCCGGGTTTTCTACGGTCAAAAAAGCGGGAGTAATTCTCCACCCCTGAACAGTACCCCAGTTCCCTCAACATTTCCAGGTCAAATTCGGTCCGCTCTCTTATTCTTTTTGCCTCCAAAAACCTGCCCTCCTTTTCAAAAAACTTCTCGTGGTCAAATAATTCGTCTTCAATTTCGCGGATTATGGTATTCAGGCGGTCTCTGGGTGCGACGTAGAGGTTGGCGGGAAAAATGGCAGCGTGCTCCAGTGACTCCTGCCTCCGCCCGGTCTCCGGGTCAATAACATCAATGGTTTCAATTTCGTCACCGAAAAAACTGATCCGGTAGCCGAAATCGACATAGGGAAGATTGATATCGACCGTATCGCCCTTTACCCTGAAGTTGCTCCTCTCCAGCAATCCCTCCGTCCTCGAGTAAAGGGACTCCACCAGCGAGTACAAAAAGCGATTCCGGGTTATGGTCTGTCCCACGTGAATGCGGGTAATTCCCGATTTGTAATCCTCGGGGTTACCCATACCGTAAATGCAGGAAACCGAGGCCACGATAATCACATCCCTCCTTCCGGACAGCAGACTGCTCGTAGCGCGCAACCTCAATTTATCGACCTCGTCATTGATGGAGAGGTCTTTTTCAATGTATGTATCACTGACTGTAATATAGGCTTCCGGCTGGTAGTAATCGTAGTACGAGACGAAATACTCGACCGCATTGTCAGGGAAAAACTCCCTGAACTCCCCGTAGAGTTGGGCTGTCAGGGTTTTGTTGTGGGTGAGTATCAGCGTCGGACGCTCCAGGCGCTCGATGACATTGGCCATGGTAAAGGTCTTGCCCGAGCCGGTCACCCCCAGCAGGGTTTGGTATTTTTCACCGGCCCCCACATCTGATACCAGCCTATCAATGGCCTGGGGCTGGTCCCCGGTGGGTTTAAAAGGTGCTTTGAGCTTAAAATTCATCGGTTTTCTGCTTTGTTTGACTCATCTCTGTAAAAAAGGCCGCCGGAATGGGACTAAAACCCACTTATCGAAACCGAACTGTATTCACGAATGAGAAAATCCTTCAAAGGTAATGCAACCGAGGGGTTAAGAAAAATATTTTCTTGTGGGGACAGAAAATAATTGAGGTTGGGGGCAATACGCACGGCCGTGCGCATCTACAGATATTTTCACTATTTTCAATTGAATCCTCCGCGGCCTCAGCGTGAAATCCTATCTATATTTGGCTCCTCTCAGACCACATAGATTACGGAAAAACAATGAAGCAATGAATACTGCCTC
>PWJP01000176.1 GCA_003559985.1 Saprospirales bacterium | reverse complement strand
GTTAAAGTTTTTCATGTGTGAGATTCTTTGCGATTCGGTGAGGCCTTGATTCTTGTGGATTTTTTCTCCGATGTTTGCCACGATGTTGATTTCAGTATCAGACTCCATGGCTAGAAGCCTGAAATATATTTTCTTGAAGTGGTCGTCTATCGAGAAAAATATTACCTGCAGGTTTTCATTTTCCTTTATCAGGGCTTTGGAGAGATTCAGCAGCCATGTGGTTTTCCCCACGTTTGCTATTGCGCCTACCAGATACATCCCGCTTTGGATTCCGTCAAGCTTCTTCTCTAGTGACTTAAAGTTTGTGCCTAGCTTATACCCCAGCAATCCCTCTCGGGTGAGTGATTGGGTGTAATATTTCCCCGCCCTTTGTGATGGCCTCTGGAATATCTCAGAAATGTCGGTTTCTATTTTCTCAAAAAGTGTTTTCGTAGGGTGAAATCTTTCGGCGCTCCTTATGATGTTGTCTACTTCCCGTTCCTCTAGCGGGGGGAGGCACCTTTCATCGTTTATGTTATGTATCAGGTCGTGGAGAGCTTTGCCGGTGATTCCCTCGTTTATGTATTTACATGCTACCCGGTATAATTTGTCGTTACGATCCCCTTCTGCGATGTCGTCTTGGACTCTCACGGCTTCTCTTTTGCGCTCTTTTAGTATTTCTTTAATCAGCCATTCCGGGGCTTTGGCGATTTCCTTCGCCTCGTTGATTTCCCACTCATACCTTCTCCCGTTGGGGTGGATGCTGGGGTATGCAACGATTTGATTTCCGTCTGTCCTGATGTCTATACCGTCCCGTATGCGGGGAGTGCCCCTGGTGATTCTTTCATCGTATTGGAAAAGGTAATGGTATCCACCGCTGCCGGTTATCTGCGTGAATGTTTCGGGCAGAGGGCCGTGTTGGGATTCTAATTCCTTTAATGATTCCATTCCCTCATAGCCGTCGATGTCTAACACCCAAAATCCGCTCCGCTTCCCGGTGACTATTCCTACGTTTCTTTGGGACTTAAACCATTCCCTTATTGTCGCTTCGTCATCGGTGGCACATTCTACCCAATTATTTAGCTGGGGGATTTTATCTTTGTATTTTACGGGGATTACCTTCCACCCCCGCTTTGCGTATTTTAGTGCTGCGTTTAGCAATTTAGTCACCTGCCTTATGGTCTGACTGCGGATACATGTTACCGTGCCACCTTTTGTAAATATCTGCTATTTTGGGAGGGAATGAGCTTTCTTTGATGTGGGACTGTAAAACCTTATAGACTTCCTCTTTCCGCATGAAGTGGATAATGCTCTGCCAGGATTCCACTGTCCCCTCTTTTATCTTCATCTCAGGGTAAAAGTCCAGCAGGTAACTAAACATTTCTGCAACCTCTTTTTTGTTCAAAATTTTCACCTCCCCAAGTATTTATTTAGGATTTCTTTTTTTTGGCTTTCCTCAGCAAGATTGCCCCCGATCCCGTTAACCTTTATCCACAACGCAGAGAACTTCTCCCGCAGTTTTTTTGTGCTTAGTATATTACTTTTCCAAAAGGTGTCTGACTGGCAATAATCTATGACTTGGCGTATCTCTTGCGGGCTTCTACCGTCAATCCTAATTAACTTGTCCACGTGCTCTGCCCAGTTTTGCAAGTTAGGCTTTTTTATCTTGGGGTCATTCCCTCGAATCCTTTCCAATAGGTAATTGGATAACATTAAGGGTTCGTCATCGTCGGAAAATTTATTTGACGACATAGGTTCTTTACTACCCTTACCTAACTCTAACCTAACCTGTGGCTCCGGTTTGGATACATCATGTATACATTCTGTATCCAGGAGTATGTAAGCGTTGTCATTATCGGGGTCTTGTTCTATTAAGGACTTCTCATATTTGTGAAATGTAGGGGCGTATCTGTCTTTTTGAATGTAGTTATGGATCCGCCAATGCTTTATAACACATACACCAGTTTGAAAAGGTATGACGAACTCTTTTGCAATAAGCAACTTGTAGTCATCGTCCGAACTGCCTATCATTCGCATTATCCTTTTGGGGGCCGATATAAACCCGTCATCATCTGCCCGTAATGCAAGGTGGAAATAGAGCATTTGTGTAGTGGCGGGCAAATCCAAAAAGTAGTCTGTGTCTATAACTTTTTTGCTGAACATTCTGCGGTTAGCCATTTAATCACCCTTTTTAATCTTTTTGTCATATTAAGTGCTTGTCCTGCATATACTAATGTCAGATGAAGTTGCCACGCAGGGCAAAAAAATATTAGAAGTAGAGAATTCGGGTTATCAATATTATTAAAATAAAAATCTGAACCAATATTGCCATAACAAGTGCCCCGAAAAGCACCTCTGCCTTTATGTTGAATTTAACTTTTTTGCAATTCAAGTAAAGGAATAGTTGGATAAACAGCCATGCCCAAAATACACTCCCGACAATTCCCAAGACATCCCAATCTGTCAATTTAGCTCACCCTCTTTCCTTTCAAATGTAAAGCGGGGGCAGGGATTTGCACCCTGCATGACCAGCATTTAACGAGCACACTTCTTCGAGAGGCTACCTATCCGGTCTTACGTGGCCCCTGTGCTTCTCAGGACTTGTTACGAATGTTATCCGTCCTCCACCAAGGGCTACTAAGCGTCTACCTATTCCGCCACCCCGCCAAATCTGCCACTAAGGGCATATAAAAGGCCCACATCACTTGTCTAGTTTACTTTGTCAGAAGGAAACAAGAGGTCGCTGATGTGGGCCGTGAATACCTATGTAAAATAAAATACCTCTTTGCTCCTTCTGACATCTCCATTATACCACTTTTAGCGGGCCAATGGAAGATATTTCTGCGTTATTTTTTATAATTTTTTTGGCATTTCTCGCAATCTTTTCCCGGCAGGTCGATTACTCTGTAATCGTCTATTACTATGGAATGCCCACGCTTATCAACAATAATCTTTTTTTCTGGTGCCGGGCCATTGAGTAACTGTTGAATAAATTTTTTGATACCCACTTTTATTTGCCCCCTAAAAATTAAATATTGTCATTTGCAACTTATCCAAGCGGTTTCTTATGATGCCACAATACCCCGCGTCCTTCTCAATCAATATACTATTCCTGCCCATATTCTCCGCTGCCAGCCCTGTTGTGCCGCTCCCAGCGAAGGGATCCAAAACCGTGCCCTCTGGGGGCACAACCATATTAATTATTCTTTCTAGCATCTTTAAGGGGAGTTGGCAGGGGTGGCACGTCTTTTCGCTTGAAACATTTTTTACCTGCTCGTATTGCCACCAATCATAATCGACTGGCCTTTTCCCTGCCTCAATGTTTTGCTTGATCCGCTTATCGTTGAGGTTTTTGTATTCCCCGAATGTGCCTTCCTTGTTTATATACGGACCTCCCTTGGTCCACCAGCACCATAACCTTGTCCCCCTTCTAAGCGGGGACCCTCCCGTGTGCTGGTTATAAATCCAAGCAATTAATTTTAGCCTGTCCATTCCTGTGTCTTGCCAAAACATTCTGGAAGCAACCTCGGGGTAATGAAGGTAGAAAAATGAGCCGCCGGGCCTTATTAGTTTCCCCGCCATTGTTACCATTTCAGTCTGCCACTTGATATAATCCTCTTGTGGCATATTGTCTTTGTATGTCGCATACTTAAAGCCGATGTTATAAGGCGGGTCCGTGACAACGGCGTCCACGCTTTCCGGATCCATCCCCTGCATTATTTCCATGCAATCACCTTCGTGCAATTCCCAGGACATTTATTCCGCCTCCCCCCCCTCTTGCATTAATCTCAGGTTTAGCGCTTTTCTAAATAACCAATTACCTTGCCTTTTGCTTTGGCATATCCTATCTCTTTTTGTGTGCTTTCCCCTATATATCCACCAACATTAATTACAAAGATTTCGTCTGATAAGTCAATTTTCCTTAAATGTATTTCATCAAGCAGAGATTTTTGCTCTTTGGTAAGGTTAACTTTATCTGCATGGCCAAAAAGACCTACGCTGATAACAATATTTCCTTCCAGGGTTAGCTTTTTGTTGCACTCCTCATATTCACTTTTAAACTTGGTTGAACCACACAATGTTATCGTTTTCATTGGCCCCTCCTTTGCACTAAATGCGGACTTAGTTCAACCACTCGAAAATATTGATAAGTTGGAACCGCCGCCCCTCTTCGGGTGTGCTGCCCTTACACTACGGCGGTTTCTTTTCCAATTCAACTCCCATTTCTGGAAATTGCTAGAAGGGGCATTCCTGGTCATCAACCTCTTGCCCCATCCCTGCGTAATCGTCCTTCTTCTTGCTGTCCAAAAACTGTACCCGATCACACACGACCTCTGCTATCGTCTTTTTCTCCCCATCTTTTTCATACTGCCTGACGGAAAGCCTGCCGGTAACTCCTACTTTTGAGCCTTTGGAGCAGTATTG
>PWJP01000131.1 GCA_003559985.1 Saprospirales bacterium | reverse complement strand
TATAAGACCACCGGCAAACTGCAACCCATAGGGTCTGATGTAGTAAAACACCCTGAAAAAGGACTTCAAACCCTCTTTGGATACTTTCGCCTGTTTATCTTTTTTCCCCATACTAAATAATGTCCGCTCTAAATCACCGCACCATATCCACTCAGTAAAAAGTTGATTTACTGCAGTGTACTGGCGGTTGTTTCAAACCTCAAAGATGACAAAAAAATACCTTTGAAAAAAGCCCGACTAATTTGTGGGCACAATCCTTACCCTTTTTTAAAAAATGGCTACTTTTGCACCATGGCTCCGTAGCTCAACTGGATAGAGCACCAGATTTCGGCTCTGGGGGTTGAGGGTTCGAATCCTTCCGGGGTCACTACCCTGCCATCTAAGCCTCTCAAATACAGTTTTTTGTACTGAGTAGGTGGAAAAAAGAGTGGCAAAACCACTGTCCTGCACTCCTGATAATTCGATGAATTTACCAAAACCGATAAGGAGTGCAGGGCTTTTTTCTTTGTATTGGGACAAAACCATATCGGTGAGATTGATGACAGGCACAATGAAATTCCTTCAGGTGCAAAAGCCTGAAAGGGAATTTGGTCAACACCAAATCCACTTCAGTCAATCAAGTACTGTCTCAAAACAAGCACTCCAACAAATGTCATTTTTAGGTGGATACCAATGTGTCAAAGCGCAATTTATAAGATGCCGATTGTTTTTACCAACCACCGCTTTCCTGGGAGGCCTGGTTCTGCAAAAATGACAGAAAAATGGATGTTTCCTAAAATAATTGTGCAATAGTTTCTACCTTTAGGGACAAATTAGGCTGACAGGCAGGAATAGTAGGCTGACAATCCATTGTTGAGTTTACTGCACTTGAGAATTTAATTTCCGGATTATTGTTATCGGTGGCATTTCAGAAAAGCTATTGGTAGCCGGTTTCCATTCCTGACTTATTGCCCTCGAAATGACCTTGTTATGAAAAATATATACTTGCTGTTTCTGCTACCCGCTGTAATGATACTGACGCCTCCGGCCATTGCACAAGAATGGAAAAAACCCTTTGAATTGGGGGGAGATTATGTTGGGGGAGGTCTTCACTCCATCTCATTCGCGGATTCACTAAATGGCTGGGCCGTGGGTGATAACAGATTACTGATGGCCACCGATGACGGTGGGGAAACCTGGTCCAATCAAAACCACCTGGAAATTAATAATCTCAGATCTGTTCACTTTTACAATGAGGATATTGGATGGGCTGCCGGGGGTAAAATAATTTCTACAATTGATGGGGGAGAAACCTGGACTGTGCAGCATTCACTGTCGAGCAGTTTTATTTATTCAATGCACTTTATCGACCGGTACAGAGGATGGGCTGTAGGTTATCCCGGCTTGATTTTGGCAACCGATGATGGCGGAGAAACCTGGACTCAACAGATGAGAGGCATTCCTTCAGGGTTTTATTCAGTTCACTTTTTGGATTCAGAAAGAGGATGGGTTGCGGGAAGTGTAGGAGTTAAGTTTACCAATAACGGCGGAAAAACCTGGGAAAACATGGGTTTTTCAAATCAAATTACATTTCGATCTGTCCATTTCTCCGATTTCAATAAAGGTTGGATAATTATGAATGACGAAGATGTAATTGTAACCACAGATGGAGGTGAGACCTGGTCCTTACACGAGCCTACAACCGGGAACAACTTAGGATCATTCTATTTTACAGATCCGGAAAACGGTTGGGCCATAAGCAACAGTGGAACAGTTATGATAACAAACGACGGAGGTGACACCTGGGCCACAAGCAATTCGGGTACAAACCGCGCGCTGAATTCTATACACGTCACAGATGAGAACACAGCCTGGATCGCCGGGAATGGAGGCGTCATCCTCACCACATCAGATGGTGGGGAAAACTGGATCCAAAAAATTGGAGGAAGGTACTCAAATTTAATTGATGTTCATTTCACAGACTCCCTGAATGGAAGAATCACCACCGGCAATGCCTCAGTAATAGAAACCGAGGATGGTGGTAAAAACTGGTCCGTTCACAGGGCCAACATCGCAGGAGGTACTTCCTGGATTGCCTGCGATCTTCAATACACAAATTATCAGTGGTGTGTAGAAAATCAAGGTTACATAATTTACACAAAAGATGACTGGGAATCCTATTCAATTGGATTCCCAAATATAGAAACCTCACCTTCAGATATTTTTTTACTGACTCCCTGAATGGTTGGGTAGTTGATGAATTTGGTCAGGTGAAAGCCTCAACGGATGGCGGCGAAACCTGGACAACTCAATTCGACGAACTTTCATTCCTACCCTTAACTTCGGTTTTTTTTACGGATAAAAACAATGGGTGGGCTGTCGGAGCTTATGGTTACACCTTAAGAACGGATGACGGCGGTGAAAACTGGGACATCGCTTATTCAGCCACACTGCATTATTTGCTGTCTGTTCATTTCGTAGATTCCAAAACAGGTTGGGCTGTGGGCGGTTATGGCACCATAATGACCACAGATGATGGAGGTAAAAATTGGAGGCTTCAAAACTCAGGAGTGAACATCCTTCTCAAATCTGTATTCTTTTTGGACGAAAAGCAAGGTTGGGCTGCGGGACAGAATGGCACAATAATCAATACAACAGATGGCGGGGAAACCTGGACCGCTCAAAATTCCGGCACCTCAAATAGGATAGTTGACCTTTACTTTACAGATATAAAAACAGGCTGGGCAATTACAAGCTCGGGCGAAATTTTGCTGTATATCGGAAGTCCCTGCACTGAGACTACCCTTACTCTCACCTCTTCCTCAGATACTGATTCCCAAACTGTCGATATAGAAACACCCATTTCAAATATTACGTACGAAGTGGGTGGTCTCGCGACAGGTGCTGAGGTGACAGGACTCCCAATGGGTGTCAATGGCACACTGAACGACAATGAATTCACCATCAGTGGCAGTCCCGGTGAAACAGGTGTTTTTAATTATACGGTAACTACCACCGGAACAGCCAATCCATGCGAAGAAGCGGTTGTAACCGGCTCAATTGTAGTTGAAGAGCCTCCGGCAGACGGTGATCGGGAAGAAATAAGACTGTCACAAAACTCACCCAACCCATTTGATAAATCCACGACCATTGACTTTTACATACCGGAATCCGCAACGGTCTCTCTTATAATCACTGATTTAAATGGAATTACCGTAAAGGAAATAGTCAGGCGATTCGATGCAGGCGACAATGAAATCACGATTAATCCGGTTATTCCGGCCGGGACTTATATTTACCAGTTAAGCACCCCATTTGGGGATCTTTCCAGACCAATGATAGTCCATTGAGCGGGCTTTGGTTAAATTTTCAAAAACAGCTAAACATGCCGTCAGATCGACTTTCTTTAAAAACTATGAAACCTATTCCCAAAAAAAATCTCAATCGATGCATCAAAATAAATCCAGCAAGATGAAGCTCCCGATGAAAGGATTTCACTGTGCCGTTTTATACCTCCTCATGCTGTTCCTCCCCTTCCAGTCCAATGCCCAGGAATGGATATCCAATTTTGAGGCCGGGGGAAACGTCCTGCCCAACTCAGGGATGGTTGCGCTTCATTTCACAGATCTTGATCACGGTTGGGCATTGTCTTCCGGCTCTTTATTGAGCACAAAAAATGGTGGTCTAAATTGGACTATTATACACGAATTTCAAGATGGCAGAATTTGGGACATTCATTTTGTTGACAACCACAAAGGATGGGCAGTTGGCGAAATTGTACTTAGCGGTGGAGAACCTAATAAAATGACCTTTTGGACGACGGAAAACGGTGGAAAAGACTGGACCCTGCAGGATTCAGGACAGACAGGAGAATTGAGATCGGTTTATTTTATTGACGAAAATACAGGTTTTGCAGTGGGGTGGAATGGGATTATCATGAAAACCAATGACGGGGGTGATTATTGGAGTAAACAATCTACACAAACTTCAAGCAACTTTGAAGCTGTCAACTTTACAGATGCCCTGACCGGATGGGCGGTTGGATGGGATGGCACAATAGTGAATACGACTGATGGAGGTGAAACCTGGACGACACAAGTGTCAGAAACATCCAATCATCTTTATGATGTAGATTTTAGGGATGAAAATACAGGATGGGCGGTAGGAAATGATGGCACCATTCTTAAAACTACTGACGGAGGTGAAACCTGGTTTTCACAAACCTCCGGAGTTGCCAGTAGGTTGCTTTCGATATATTTTGTAGATGATAATTCCGTATGGGTATCAGGTGATCATGGAGTGTTGCTATTAAGCGATGATAAGGGAGAGACCTGGACCATCATTGACACGGGGAGCTCAAATGGACTTACCTCAGTCTTTTTTACAGATAAAAATACAGGATACATTGGAGGTGGAGCTTATATGACCACAACTGACGGGGGCAAATCCTGGACTAAAATTGCATCAGGGAAGG
>PWJP01000145.1 GCA_003559985.1 Saprospirales bacterium | reverse complement strand
AGAGACCTGTTTTTGGTTGAATAGTAAAACAGACGGGCATTCACATTGAGATTATCTCTCAGGTCTGATTCCAGGGCAATGCTGGCGGTTCTCCTATCAAAACTAGATTTTGATCTTCCAACTATCCCTTCCTGATCGAGTATTGAACCACTAATACTATAAGTGGTAGTC
This sequence comes from Saprospirales bacterium, assembly GCA_003559985.1. Classification (GTDB taxonomy): domain Bacteria; phylum Bacteroidota; class Bacteroidia; order Chitinophagales; family Saprospiraceae; genus PWJY01. Next base: position 4,283 of record PWJP01000145.1, on the reverse strand, counting down.
TCTGATCCTCCCCTTACAGCGAGATTGTGACTCATTATAGGAGCGCGGCTAAATACTTCATCCTGCCAATCAGTTCCGCGTCCCAGTCCGGTTACCTGCGTAATTGGAGACTCCAAACCTGCATTTGCATAGCTCTCATTTAACAGAAGCACGTACTCTGTGGCATTTAAAAGGGGTAGCTTTCTACTGGTTTCCTGAAGACCGAAATAGGTTTGGTAGGTGAATTGAGCATCCTGGTTGCGCTCCCCTGACTTAGTTGTTATTAAAATCACACCATTGGAGGCAGCTGCTCCGTAAATGGCAGCCTGAGCATCTTTTAGCACCGTCATACTTTCAATGTCCTGAGAATTGATAGAATTCAACCCTCCTTCGAACTGAAAACCATCAACTATTATAAGTGGGGCATTGTTTCCATTGGTAGATATCCCCCTAATCCTAATGTTTGATTCCGATCCCGGCGAACCTCCCTGTTGGGTAACATTAACACCTGATACCGTCCCCTGAAGGGCCTGAGCCACATTGGGAGGATCAATCCTTTCAATCACTTCGGAATCCAGTTGCGAAATAGATCCGGTTACATTGCGTCTGCTTTCCCGACCATAACCAATCACTACAACATCGGCCAACATTTTAGCATCGGAAAGAAGGCTAATTTCATAAAAGTCCTCCTCTCCGATTTCAACCTCCTTGGCAACATACCCTAAATAGGTTACAACCAAAACGGCATCTTCGGGTACATTTTGTAGAGTAAAGTTTCCATCCAGATCTGCTATGGTACCATCCGGTGTACCTTTAATAGCAATATTGGAAAATGATAAAGGCTCCTGATTAGAGGCGTCTTTAACAACTCCTGAGATCGTTCTGTCTTGCGCCAGAAGCATTAAAGAAGGGAGTAACATGAGCGGGATAAGTAAATATCTAAGCATAGTACCAGCGATTTTTGACAAAGTTAGAAGCACTTAAAATCAGGGTCAAATTTTTTATACCTACAACATGACTACACCGCCAATGTCAAGTTCATATTCTATTAATACTTTATTTACAAAACTTTAATCAACAATTAGTAAGGTGATTTTCCACTACTGGGAAGGAAATAAAAATATTCCGTAGAAATGTCCGAATTTTAGGGTAGTAGTGGTAATGTAGAGGACAATTAGCGAGTGGAAAACAAATTATACCTCTAAAATATATTCCGTCAAATTCACTTCCGGGGTCAACGCCATTTTCTTCCTCAAGCGGTATCGTTTTATTTCCACGCTTTTTGGTGAAATTCCAAGTAGCGGAGCAATTTCCTTGGAGCTGAGATTTAATCTCAAGAAGGCGCATAACCTGAGGTCGTCTGGGGTAAGGTTTGAGTGTTTCTCTTTGATCTTTTTGAAGAAATCCCTGTCAGCATTGTTGAAGGCTCTTTCAAAAAAGTCCCAGTCGTCACTGCTTTTTAAGTTGGAGTTAATCAGCTTAACAACTCTCTTAAGTCCACCGGAATCTGCATTCAACTTATTCAGTTCAGCTTTTATCGCATTCAATGCCTTATTCTTTTTGATCAGACTCATGGTGGATATAGCGAGTTCCCGATTCTTACTATCAATTTCCTGTTTCAGCTTCTCATTGTTAAGGCGCATCAATTTACGCTTATTTTCAGACTCTTGAAATGCCAGTTCTTTCCTGGTCCGTTGTTCTAGTTTTTCACGCTGCTTCTTGTAGTAGTTTCGATAGGTACTGTGGACGAGTAGTCCAAGAATAATAATTAAAAATAGATACAGGAAAATCATTAAGTTTGATAGTACAAACGGACGCTCAATAACAAAGGAAAAGGTTACTGTTTCTGTGGTTGAATCTTCACCAATCCTACCACGAACACGAAAATCATAAGTTCCAAAATCCAGATTATTAAACACAGCATTGTTAGCAGTCTGCCAGTCACTCCAGTCATCCATAATACCTTCGAGTTGATACTGAAACTCTGTAGTGAAATACTTTTCAAACTCAGGGATTGCAAATGAGAACTCTATGTTGTTATACCTATTAGAAAGAAAAGCTCGGCTGTTCAAAGGAAGCAGCTTTTCTTCTTCCTGATTCAAGGTCCAGGTCCGGGCCCTAAAGATACTCAGGTCAGATTGTATTTGGCGATTTTTAATGCCTTCAAGGTCAATGATGAAATATCCCTGAGAATTGCCAAAAAGATATTCATTATTATCTGTTTCCAGCATATTCTCGTAGCCAACCATCGCATTACGCACACTGTAATGAATGGGAATGCTGGTTACATTGAGATCCTCTGAAAGTTTTCCTGGTGCTACATAATGCATTGATTCTTTGGAAAATAGCCAAAGTTCACGCTCACTCCTCGTAGTTACAAGTTTGCCGGAACTGTAGTTATAGCTTTTATATATCCCGCTCAGGAAGTGGTCTATCTCGAATACCTCTTTGTCAACATCATACCGCCAAATACCATTCTCATTGCTGTAAAGAATGTCCCCATTAAAACCCGTGATACTGGAATAAAGACTCTGCTTTGCAGAAGGTTTTTTTTCTGCTTTGACGATCTTCCCGTAATCATCATCCAGCTCTAATCTATATACACCCTTGTATTCATGGGCTACCAACAAAGAACTTTTATCAATAAATTCAATGTAACGAGAGGAGATATTAAATCCTGACAGTTCATTGCGCAATCTCCAGACATCTCCAGTAGTCTCTAGAATACTGACACCTTTGTAGTTGCCCTGAAGCAGGAGGTCTGGTCTTTCCGGAACAGGTTTAAAACACCAGGTACCGGGAAGGTCTGAAATTTGTATCCATTGATTCTCTCTTATTAAAAATGTTCCATCATTGTGGCCGCAAAACAATTGATCGTCGTAAACAAAGAGATCCCAAACCTGCCCCACTGATCCAGAAATCAGTTGAAATTCCTCACTCCCACTTTCAAACGGCCAATTTTTGTAAAATAATCCCTGATTGGTGCCTAGGTAGAGCCTGTCATTATGAATAATAGATGAGTACACCGTACCCAGTTTACCGGTTCTGTCGTGGAAGATCCTAATAGGTGAGTTCTGATTGATGCAAGCTATACCATTATCCAGCCCGATCCAAATATTACCGCTCCTGTCCTCAAATACAGCTAGAACCGTATTGTCTGTCAGGAATTGGTCTTTGGTGATTTGATAAACTATTTCACCACCTGCCTCGACTTTAACCAATCCATCTGAAATGGTACCAAGTAACAAATTCCCGGCCCGGCTCTGCAGACTATTGTAAACCGATAAATCGGATAGAAGGTTTTCGTTGTGGTAACCCCAGGCAGCTGGTTCAGCTTTGAGAGTATAAATTCCTGCTGAAATGGTCTGAACAAGGACTTCACCGTTTTTTTCATACATGTTGACTACCAGATTATCCCTAAAAACAGAATGATCGTTTACCAGTGACACGGCTCCATCAACGATTTTGTAAATTCCTTTACGGGGAATACTGAAGTAAATTTCATTGCCAATGCGTATCATTTTGGTTATCCCCTCATCGAACTCGAACATTCGGAGGTCTTCGTTGGAACTGTTGTACATGTAGATAGCATCCAGGGATTGAAATAAAATCCAATAACCGTAGCTGAAAATGGTCCAAAATTCCTCGTTGTCACCCGGTTCTATTTCGAGTCTTTCCACCAAAGATTTATACACCATTTGTCCTTTGACATCACGTTTCCAGTAACCAAAATCCCGAAAACAACCGGAATATATGCGACCTTCAGAGTAGTAAACCGACCGAATAATACTCTCATTGGGGGTGGGATACAGTCTCCATGAGTCCCCGTTAAATTCGAGCATTCCCTTATTGTTGGCCACAAAAATGTGATCCTCCGAGCTTTGAGTGATGGACCAGTTTTGATTGTCAGCAAGATAATCTTCGGGAGAAAAGGAAATGACTGGTGGCAGTCCAGCAGCATTAGAAGAGAGAGCCAGGCCTGTGCAAAAAAACAGGGAAACAACAAACCGGCATGTCAATGACAACATTCTACAGACCATAATAATCAACTAGGACCTAAGTATCAACACAAATAACAATCCCCAGGGGTTGGTTCAACAAAGTTAATGAAAATTTACGCAAGTGAGAAAAGGCCGTAAGATTCGGGATAGTAGTTGGGGAAGGGGCATAAAAAAACCCGATCTGGGGTTACCAGACCGGGTCTTAGAATTTAAAAAATTGGCAGTGACCTACTCTCCCGGGATTAAATCCCAGTACCATCGGCGCTGAGGGGCTTAACCGCTCTGTTCGGAATGGGAAGAAGT
>PWJP01000234.1 GCA_003559985.1 Saprospirales bacterium | reverse complement strand
GCCTCGGAAAAAGCCAGCCATGGCCACAGGGCCACGGCCAGCCAGGCCACGAAGGGAATGTCGAGTCCTTCAGGCACCCGGGCCCGAAAGATCACCCCGAACACGAAACCGTAAACCGCCAGCAGCAGCAGCGGTGTCAGGATCAGCCAGATCCAGCCGCTGGCACTGCCGATGAATCGCGAACGGATATCTCGCAGCACCAGGGCCGCGAGAAGATGTTGCCGGTCCCTCGTCACACCCCGGGAGTCACTCCGAATCCATGGCTGACCCGATGCCATCGGCCGTGACTTCGCCGTCATCGGTCACACCGTACCGGGCCAGCAGGGTTGCTACCGCGCCCTCGGCAAACTCTGCCGGGGCATCGTGGAAGGAACGGAAAAGGCGTTCCACCACCCGGGAGCGATGATTCTCACGCGCACGGCGCTCGGCCAGCGGGCGAGCCTCTTCCCAGCTCATTTCCTCGCCCTCGTTGACACGCACCAGCATGGTGATGTGCCAGCCGAATCTCGATCGTACCGGAGCGGCCAGTTCTCCGGGCGGAGTCTCCTGCAGAATCGCGGCCAGTTGCGGCACGATTTCGGTCGGCTTGACGTCGCTCAGCAGGCCGTCGTTGTCGCTGACCGACGGATCGTCACTGACCTCTCTTGCAACGGTCTCGAAGTCCTCTCCGGCGGCCAGCCGGTCGTGGACCTCCAGCGCCTTGCGCATGATATCCGTTTCACTGCGCCCCTCTTCATCGGCAATCAGGATATGCAGGAAATCGATGGTCGGGTCATGGCGAAAGTCTTCCGGCCGGGTCAGGTACATCTCACGCGCCGAGTCCTCGTAGCTGTCAAGCTCCGCCTTGTCTACATGGTGATCCCGGTAGAGTGTGGCGAGATCGTTATTCAGGCGATAATGCAACCAGGCAAGCGCCTCCTCGTCCACCAGACCGTCCTCGGCCAGAGCCAGCTCGGCCAGGTGGTAGGTCCTCAACAGATTGTCGAGAATTCGGCCGATACGCTCAGGGTGCTCCAGCACCCCGGGACGATCCGCTTCGGGCACGTGATCGCGCAGAAAGGCGTCGAGATCAGCCTGCGTCACAACAACACTACCCTGCGTCAGAAAGCGATCGGACTCGAAGCCGACACACTGTTCCTTGGAAATGCGTTCGGCCTGAACGCTGGTGGCCGCAAACGCGGCCACCAGCATCAATCCCAACCTGGGAAAAAACTTATTCTTCATTAAACTTCAATCTCCTTTTATGATGACCCTATATATCCATCACTGCGGATCGTATACAAGTCCGCAAGGCTTCGAGCCGTCAACACAGCCTGGATACGGTTCAAGATCATCCGGATGCGTGCCCAGAGGAGACGACGTAGCAATGATGTTCAGATAATAGGTTCTTCCAGACTCCAACTGACAGGATTCACCGGAAGCGGTCCCACCCCAGCGGAAATTCGCAAACATCCCCGCGGCATGCCGCCCATAACAGCCAGTCTCGCTCTCAACCGCCTCCCGATGAAAATCTCCCGGACAACTTGAGATCGTAACAATCGTCTCAGGGCGGGTAAAGAGGGTGGAATCAGGGAACACATTAAGTCGGCCGGACCTGGTGGTGGGCATCCCGGTGGTATCAATTTCAATAGCCAGGTACCGGTCACCACTTCCATTCCTTCCGGCCATCGCCAGCCGCTCTGTCACCCCAATCGTCTGGTGGAAGGGAGCGGACCATATGCCTGGATTCCAGTTCGTGCAGTCACCACTCCATCCGCCAGTCGCAGGCCTGTAGCGACAACCATTAGTGAACTGAGTCCATCCTTCCGGGGGCTGCCGGTCACTACAAGCCTCAGAACCGGAAATGGATGCCGTTCTCTGAACCCAGGGAGAGTTCCCGGCATCATTAGAGCAACGCAGACGGAAGGTATAGTTACCGGCGGCAAGACCCGACAGCGTCACCTGGTTGTTGGTCCCGCTCGCACCAACCGATCCACTCCACTCGCCAACGCTGGGCGAACTCTCGGCTTCGCAATCGCTCGCCCCACTGGATGGGGTCCAGGTCAGTCTCACTTCACCCGGCGCCGTCGAGTCCAGAACGCTCGACGACAAGCTCGGTGACGACGGCGGACTGTCTGGATCAGACTCCGTTACCGACACCGTCGCTGTGGATGTCACCTGGTCGGTGCCCGAAATGCAGTTCACATCCAGCTCGTAGTCACCCGGGTTAGCGCTTTCCGGCACTGAAACCGAGGTCGCTCCGGACAACCCGCCGGTGCCGGACGACCACCCGGTAGGCACCACCAGGTTGCACTGTTCCGCGCCAACCGAACTCCAGACTGCCTGGAAACTCTCGCCCTGGGGAACGGAATCGGGCACCGCAAGGAGCGGACTCAGCGCGAGTCCCTCGCCGGTGCCAACGCACTCCTCAAGATCGGCCAGCGTGACACGAAGATCGCCTGAAACATCGATCATGGCCTGGGCCATGTCGCAGAAGACTTCGTCGTTGAGTACCAGTTGCTTGTCCGACGACAGCGCCGAACCCCCCGAAAACACAAGACCCGCAAGGGCCGGAAGCAGGAACAGCTTGGGCAGTTTCATGTATCGATTTCCCGATCAACCAAAGAGGGCAAAAAATGAAGTAACAGGCTATCCGCAAGTCGATTATTAGTACCTAAAGCGGACGTTAAAGTTCCATTACAGGCCGAAGGACCAGCCTGAACCAAAAAAGGGGGCCACCCAGTGGATGGCCCCCATATTTCACACGAAGTGTGAACGTGCTGGCTTCGTCGGATCCGACTTAGTCGGAAGCCATGTCGAAGCTGCGCGAACCGCGATGGTTGAAGGTACCACCGTAGTTCGAGAGCACGCCACCTTCCAGTTCGCCGTTGGTGTAGGAAGTGGCCTGGAAGCCGATGACCGGCAGACCTTCCACGACGCGACCTTCGTTGGAGGCCAGGCTCTGACGCGAACCACCGCCGTTGACATCGGACTGATCCGGGATCTGGGCCAGATCGAAGCGCACCCAACCGGCATCGTACGGCAGCTCGAAGTTGGTGTAGCCGAGCTGAGCGAAGTTGCCTTCACGCATGGGCTCCTTCAGGATCTCCGTGTATTCCGGCAGCGTGCCGTCGCTGGAGAACCGAACCACGTTGGCTTCCTTGCAGAGCTGGAAGACCGGGACATCATCTTCGGGCGGTGCCGGCGAGACGATGGGCGGTCCGACTTCCGGAGCCGGCTCGCGCTCTTCGCGGTCCCAGAAGCGATACTCGAGGTCTTCGCAAGCCAGGTGCAGGGAACCGTCATCCAGAATGTGCCAGGTGCGGGTGAACGGCGCAATCGGATCGTTCGGGGCCACATATTCCAGAGCGTCAGTGTGGAAACGCTTGGTCGGCAGCGTCAGCACCCACTCGGTGCGAGCACCGGCGTCGGCGGAGGTGATGTACTCGTTCATCAGGCGGTCAAGGGTCAGCGTGGCATTCAGCGCCAGCAGACCGTTAGCCCAGGAGTCCTGTTCCAGAACGCCGTTGTTGAACACGAAGCTGTCCGTTGCATCACCGCTGGACAGGTCCGGAGCCAGTGAGTCGGGCTCGGTGTGGTTCATGGAACCCTGTGCCCAGAAACCATCGACAGCCGTGGCGTTGTAGGACAGCATCACCCCTTCGGCGACGTTCATGATGGTGGCCGAACCGAACAGGCCGCCGCTGGCGCCGATCTCGGTGTCGAAGCCGAAGGTGGCGTCGCCACCGTCCAACCAGAACAGGCCGGCACCCTGGGTCCACTCGGCAACCAGGCGATCGCAGTCGCGCGGCTCACCCTGAACGTGCTTGGCAGACCACGGGATGATGGCGGGGTCAGTCGGACCCGGTTCGCTGGTGGGCTGAGCCACCATGGTGCCCATCTCGATCACTTCGATGTAACCCGAGGCGGTACGCTCGATGTCCTGGGGACCACCGTCACCGGCATAGGCGAACTCGAGGAATTCCTGCTCGCCACCGAAATCGCCGAAGATGTACGGCGCGGTGCAGGTGGTGTCGTTGGTGGTCATCTTGGCGCCGTCGCCGTCAGCGGTGACAGCGGCGGTCCAGACGTCGAACGGCGACATGTAGATGTTGAAGTCAAGGACTTCGCGGGAGTTCATCGCCTCGATGAAGCGAATCTTCACCGCCTTACCGCGCTCGGTGGTGTTCACGATGGAGATCAGCGTGTCATTCTCACCGCGAGCAGAGTAATACGGGTACAGCAGAACCTGACCCAAGCCATCCGGGTTGACGTTGACAGCGTTGGAAACGCTGACCATTCCCGCCATGCCCGTCAGACCGGCCAGAACTGCGGTCGTCAAGGTATTTCTTTTCATTACAACACTCCTAAAGTTGTTGGACACAGGGCTCTGTGTAAACACAGCAGGACAAGCACGGCTCCTCCCGAGCCCATCCCAGCATGTGCAATTGTATGCTAATCGATTGCGGAATGTAAAGCAATCAGTTCGCCGAATACCACCACTCGTCGCGCAGG
>PWJP01000124.1 GCA_003559985.1 Saprospirales bacterium | reverse complement strand
CTGGGATATCCCAAAGACCAATACAAGCCCGAGGGCCTTACCATTATCAGCTCCACAAAACTGGCATTGATCAATGACAATGACTACTCCATTGACATCGATTACGAAAGTGATGAAATTATCGACACCGGGGTGCCTACCTGCCTCTATTTGATTACACTACCAGAGAATAAAGCTCTTGATTTTGTGGAATTAGACCGGTAATTTTGGCGGGAGGGGGTTAAATCCCCGCCCTGAGCATAATCCATTGAAGCGTGGGAATCAGTCTGACTCATTTGACTGCCTCAATGCATCCTGTCTCTTACTGAAGTAATCTGCCTGGTAACCCAGGGCGAGAATGCTATTCAATTCAGGTATATGGTCTTTTTGCTGGCGAAGAGCGATGTCTTCGAAAATCCCAAATCCAGTCAGGTGGTTGATCTCTCGTATAGAAAAAACCAATTCGGTCAACGGAGTCTCAGTTTGGTTTTCATCCCATAAGAAGCCGAGGCTTTTGCCATCTTCCAATTCAGAAAAGTAAATGGCTGCAAACATTTTTTTATCCCCACTTGCAGCTTCGGGCAGTCCCGGGCAATTAAACCATCCTGCCACCATTCTCAAATCACCGTATTCTCTGGACCAGTCTATCGCCTGACAATAGACTTCCTCCAGCACTCTGAATTTTGCTACAGAAACCGAATCAAAAGCCAATAAATCACTTTCATCAAGACCGTTGGTGAGTCCAACAGGTATTTTTTGAATGTCATCATCCTCATCCATCTTTCTGAACCCACAATTCGAGATTTCATCAGCTCTGTGAGCAATCCACAAATAGCTCTCCCCATTTTTTACCGGGGCGTATATGAGAGAGCCCATTTGTCCGGCATCTCCACTCTCCATTTGACACTGAGGGACGGGTTTTTCCTCTGTGAGCAAAACTTCGAGCCAGGGTTCCATATCCACCATCAGTAGCCAGGCAAAAATAAGCAGCAGAAATATCAGGCCAATTATGTACCGTATGTTATTAATTCCACCTCCCCGTTTGCTCTTAATTCCGCGTTTTTTTCGGTTGTCATCAAATGCACCCATATACCAGAGTTTGCAGATTGCTTTAGTCAAAAAAACCACACTCAAAGCCAGTAAGTTATAATACATCCCTATCCAATTTCTTCTGAGAAATAGGATAGAAAAAGACTTATGACTAATTTTACGCTTTAAAGATAAACAGATATTTGATATGAGCCATATTTTGTTTGAGAAAAAAGACACTTACGCTGTAATTACCCTGGACAGGGAAAAGAAGTTCAACTCCTTTGTAAGGGACATGGCACTTGAGTTGCAAAAGAGAATTGACGAATGTTCAAAGGACCCTGAAATCAGGGCATTGATGCTCACCGCCAAAGGAAAGGCCTTCAGTGCCGGCCAGGATTTACCCGAAGCTGCAGATGAAAACAACGGCATAGAGCTGGAGGATATCCTAAAGGAGCACTACAACCCCATTATCAGAAAAATCAGAAGCATTGAAAAACCGGTTGTCTGCGCAGTCAATGGTGTAGCTGCCGGGGCCGGAGCCAATATTGCGCTTGCTTGCGACATCGTCCTGGCCGGCAAATCAGCTTCCTTCATTCAGGCATTTAGTAAAATTGGTTTAATCCCGGACTCGGGAGGAACCTGGATGCTACCCAGACTTGTGGGAATTCAAAAGGCGACCGCCCTGATGATGTTGGGTGAGGCCGTGCCCGCAGAAGAAGCCGAGCGAATAGGCATGATCTACAAAATGGTAAAAGACGAGGAGCTGCACAAGGAGGCAGAAAAAGTTACCGCTAAACTGTCAACCATGCCAACCAGAGGTTTGGGACTCACCAAACGCGCATTAAATCTAAGCCATTCAAATAATTTGGATCAGCAACTCGATCACGAGTTGCGGTTGCAGGTTGAAGCCGGCAGCACTTTTGATTACCATGAGGGGGTCAGTGCTTTTATCGAGAAAAGAAAGCCTGAATTCAAGGGTGAGTAAACATACAGGGCCGTATTTTGTAAGGTCACTGTGTAATTACTCAAAACTCAACTTTACCGGAGCAATGACTTTCATAGTTTTACACAACCTTTTGTAAAGCTTCTCAATTCAACCTACGTTGAACCATTTTCAAAAAAGGATTAAAGGAAGCAGGCATTGAAATCGACTATTTTTTAAAATAAAACCAGTAGATTAATGAAAACCGGAATAATCGGAGCCGGATCGATGGGAACCGGCATAGCTCAATTGGCAGCATTCCACGGCCACAAAGTTGTGATTTTTGACAGAAGTCCAGAAGCCGTACAGCGCTCAAAAAACAGTTTGTTGAAAATTCTGAACCGCATGGCAGAAAAGGGAAAAATCAGCGATGCGGACGCAAAGGCCATTTTCGGGCGCATCCACTTTGTAGAAAAAACAGCCTCCTTCTCTGATTGTGAACTGGTTATTGAAGCCATTATTGAGGATGAGGGAATAAAGAAAGACCTTTTCAGAGAATTAGAATCGGTGGTCTCTGATAAATGCATACTGGCAACCAACACCTCTTCCCTATCAGTTTCCTCCCTTGCGTCGGCTTGCAAAAATCCAGGACGGTTCATCGGGCTACACTTTTTCAATCCGCCATTTCTCATGAAACTGGTGGAAGTAATACCTGCCCTGCAAACCGACGAAGAAGTCACCAGAATATCGACTAGCTGGATAGAGGGGATGGGACATTTACCGGTGACAGCGAAAGACACTCCCGGTTTTATCGTAAACCGAATAGCCAGACCATTTTACGGGGAGGCACTGAGAATACTGGACGAAGGGCTGGCAGATGCAGCGACCATCGACTGGGCCATGACAGAAATAGGCGGCTTCAGAATGGGCCCATTTACTCTCATGGATTACATTGGAAACGATGTCAACTACACCGTGACGGAAACTGTTTATAACGCCTTTTTTCAGGACCCGCGCTACAAACCTTCTTTTACCCAGCAGCGATTGGCAATGGCGGGTTTTCTCGGGAGAAAAAGTGGACGCGGATACTACGACTACCGGAATGGGGCCCAAAATCCTGAACCCGATAAATCAAGGGAAAAAGGCGAATATATATTCAACCGCATTCTAACCATGCTGATCAACGAAGCTGCAGATGCACTCCATTTCAATGTGGCAAATCGCGACGATATCGATACTGCGATGAAGTACGGGGTAAACTACCCAAAAGGTTTGTTGAATTGGGCGGACGAGATTGGGATAGCTACCTGTGTCAAAAACATGGATGAATTAACAGATTTATACCGCGAAGACCGCTACAGATGCTCACCGATGTTGCGGAATATGGCAGCCGAAAACAAAACCTTTTATGGGGACTGAAGAGCACATCGTTCGTGACTTGATGTACGGAAATGACGCATTCAGCCAGTGGTTGGGGATAGAAATTTTATCCGTGGAGCCCGGTAGCGTTAAGTTGAAGATGCGCATCACAGAAAAAATGACCAATGGCTTTAAAATAGCCCACGGCGGTATTGCATTTTCTCTGGCGGATTCTGCCCTCGCCTTCGCTGCCAATACCCACGGAATACAGGCACTCACCATAGAGACCACCACCAGTTTCATAAAACCCCTTCACGAAGGGACAACTGTGATAGCCAGTGCCAGGGAAATTCAACTTTCGGGCAAATTCGGCCGTTATCTGATTGAAATTTTTAACCAAGAGGGGCAACTTTCCGCCGTTTTTTACGGGACGGTATTCAGAACCGGAAAGCCCTGGATAAAATCAAAAGACCAATAAATTTATGAGTAAATCTTACATTGTAGATGGACTGAGAACGCCAATAGGAAACTTCAGGGGCACACTGTCACCTGTCAGAACCGATGACCTGGCAGCATTGCCCATTAAAAAGCTCCTGGAGCAAAATCCCGGGATTCCCCCGGAGGCAATCAGTGATGTCATCATGGGCTGTGCCAATCAAGCCGGTGAAGACAATAGAAACGTGGCTCGCATGGCCCTTTTGCTTGCTGGACTTCCTTTTACAGTTCCCGGGGAGACGGTCAACAGGCTTTGCGCATCCGGCATGAGTGCAATCATACACGCACACAGAGCCATTGTAGCGGATGATGGGGACCTGTTTATTTCGGGCGGCGTGGAACACATGACCCGCGGCCCATATGTCATTTCCAAAGCGTCAAAGCCCTTTGGTTCTGATTCAAAATTGTACGATTCCAGTTTTGGGTGGAGATTTGTCAATCCGGAAATGGAAAAATTATACGGCACTGAGGGAATGGGTAAGACAGCAGAAAACCTGGTCGAAATGTACGACATCTCAAGGGAAGATCAGGACCTGTTTGCTTACCGCTCGCAGATGAAGGCTGCAAAAGCAAGAGAAAGCGGAAGACTTTCCAAAGAAATTACCCCGGTGAGCATTCCAAGACGGAAAATGGATCCTCTTCTTTTCGAAGAAGACGAATTTATCAAGCCAAAGTCCACTACAGAGATTTTAGCAAAACTCCGGCCTGCTTT
>PWJP01000160.1 GCA_003559985.1 Saprospirales bacterium | reverse complement strand
GCCCTTCCGGCAAAAAAACCAAGCTGAGAGTCAATAAAGTGTGCCCATCCGGAGAGATTTTCCACACTTCTGGCATTGCTTCGGAACATAAATCTCCTGTCAAAAAGGTTTAGGGGCGAAGAGAATCCCATCCTCAATTCCTTTTCATTAGGAGTTCTCCAGGCATCCTGACCATCTTCAAAAATCCTCGCACCGGCATCGAAATAGATACCGCCGGTGGTTCTGAAAAGGAAAGAACCCTCGTGCCAGGAATTGCCCACATAACTGTAAGACATCATGGCATTTCCAAAAGGAGAAAAAGTGGCACCGGCAAAAGGCATATTTCTGCTCTCAATATTTCTTTCAAAAGTTTCATAGCCGGCGTGGAGCGTGATATTCCTGCTGAGTCCGTAACTCACTCTACCGTGCAAAAACCGGTGATTTTCATCCACAATCGTCCTTCCTCCCTGGATGCTGTATTCAATTTCATTGATGGGTACAAAGGAAAATGGTATATCGATAGTCTCTTCTTCGACCTCTTCCTGGCCCCAGGGTCCATAGAACCGCAGAGTAACATCGGTAGAGCCATACGACAGGGGCACTTCAAACTGAAATTCACCACTGGCATCGGCCACAGTTTCATCGATGAGGACGTTGTTGACATAAAGTTCTACCTCCCAACCCGGTTCAGTTCGTCGCCTCAATAAATAAGTTCCAAACGAACGCCTCAGTGTGGTGGGTGTATTGGTAATCCTGAATCCAATGGTATTGTTGAAAACCCTGGAAAGGATGTTGGGGACCCCTGATCTTAGTTCTATTTGCCTGACGAAATTAAGGTCATTGTTTACAAACTTCCAGCTTCCGTATTGGCGCTGAAGGTCAAAGTCCAGGCTGCGGTCCAGAAAAGATGACAGTTGCAATTCACCACCAATAAATTCCGCACCCAAATCGGTTCTAAGAACTTCGCTGCGACTCCCCGAACTGCTCTGCTGACTTCTGAGGTTAAGGTCCACTACAGCTCCTCCGAACCAATTGAAATCGCGGCGGATAGTAGTATCCACATACACCTCTCCCCTGGCGACTCTAAGGCTTTCACGCATTTTTTCAACCCTGAGCATCCGGACAACAGGTGGTTCGATTTCACTTTCCAAAAATACCCGGAGGTTTCTGAAATTGAACTCCATGTGCAGGCCAAACAGATCTCTGTAAACCGGAAGAGACACAAACAAGTCTTCAAAGGTGAGGATAAAATCCCTTCCCGATTCGACCTTCAGGGAGTCCTCTCTAAAGGAGAAAAAGCCATCTTCAGGGGCAAAGGCAAAGGGGAGGGATTCGTCTCCGAAGTATCCGTAGAAACTATCCAGCTCCGCATTTGAACGAATGTAAATTTCGAGCAAATTGAAAAGATCGTTGGCCGGTAAAAACAGTTCATCCCTGTGGTAAATGGCATCAATACTAAAGCTTCCAAGATTTTCAACGGATAGTACCACGGATAATTCATCGTAAAATTCATCCTCATCCGTCACCTGTGCCTGAAGTGCTGCACCCCCAATAAAGAGGGTGAGGAGAAAGCAAATGGGCGGAATTACTATTTTATGAGGCCATTCCAATGGTGAGGCTGATTATTTTGACAAAATACGCAACTGGATTATGTAGCAAAAACCAGACCCAAAACGATCGATGTCTCATTCTGAGACGATGGTAAAGCTGAAGGCCCCGAAGTAATTCCCGGGAGGATTTTCGTTGACTGTGCCCACTTCCAGGGTACCTCCCATATTGACAGTAAATCCGCGATCGGCGTTCGGGGGAGTCACAAAAACACTACCAAATTCAAGGGGCCCTGGAATAAAAGTTATCTGACCTCCCTGCGCACCATACAGGATTATTTCACGAGGCAGAATGACCTGGATCATGGTGGAGGGCCTGGCAACAATTTCCATAATAATCGGATTGGGGATGTCTCCCATTGGTAAGAGAACTGCAGACCCTGACGCCGTGCGGAATCCCCTGGGATCAATTTCTATGGTACCACCTATGTCCCCGGGATAGAATGTTCCAAAATTTATTTCGGTAATCACATCGACTTGAGTCACAGGTGAGTGAGAGTCGATGTCCTTGAAACTTTTTCCATGCTGAGCGTTTACCACCAGTCCAGAAGCCACAAGACCAAGCCCGAGAGCAAGCCGAAGTAACAGGAAGGTAAAGTTGGGCGCCATAACTTACTATTAATCCAAAGAAATATGGTGTTCGAGAAAAACTCGTCTTGGCTGCCCTCTGTGTTCTTTATACTGAATATTCAATGAACCGGAGCTGAAATCTGAATCGGGTATTTCTGCAAGAGGAAGTCTGAAAATGCGGTAATTATTCGGTGTGTAAATGGCCACGCCCCTGACTTCATAAACCTGGTGGGATTCATTCCCATCGTGATAATCAATGACAATATTTCCAAAAACAGATTGATTTCCGTGTCTTTTTACCCTCATTACTACAAAGTGCTGATCGTCTTCTTTGAGCAATTCTGCACTTTCCACCTCAAGCTCAAAGCTGGTATCTCCCGCTCTGAATATGACAGGTATGGTTATTCCGTAGATTGGAATAAGCCGCACGCCAAGGCCTTCGGTCTGGGCCTCTTCATCTTCTCTCTCCAGGCGCTGTCTATGGTCCTCCGATCTAAAATAGAGATGAGAACGATACTCACCGGCTTCGAGGTCTGAAGGTGCCCTGAGCTGAAGTCTTACTAACTGCGCTTCATCCGGTGGTAGAACTACAGACCGGGGAAACATTCGAACATATCGGTCGGCAAAATTCTGCCCCTCATCGGGTTCGGCTATTTGTTCCAGGCGCCCCATTTCGGTCATTCTATACTGGACGAAACTGATGAGATATCTCGCTGTATCTGCTCCGGTGTTTACCAGGGAGATTTCTTTGATTCGCTCTCCAGGTTCGAAGACAACCCTATGTGGAGTGATAAGAATATCTGATTGAGCTTTGATTAAACCCTCAAAAACAAATAGCAATACAATTGCGAGGACTAATTTCATAATGTAAGTTTGGCTAAGCTGGATTTATTGTCATTCCATTCTAAAAAACCCCATTGCGGGGAAAATAATTCCCACAAAGTTAAGCACGCAAAGCTAAAGAAAAAAACATGGTAAAAAAACACCTCACTCCTTTTCGAGAAATTCCGGCATGTGGGTTCTCAACATACGGTAGATGGTGGATTTACCGATACCCAGTTTATCTGCTACCAATCTGACTTTGTTGTTGTACCTGCGGAGGTAGTGTTTGATAATTTCTACATTGTACTCTTCCAATGTCATTTCGGTACTCATCAGCTCATTGAAAAAGCTGGTGTATCTAATTTGGATGTCGTCCTCCTGTATAACATCCCCTTCGGCCATCACCACGGCAAGTTCGACCACGGATTTGAGTTCCCGCACATTTCCCGGGTAGTCGTGTGAGAGGAGTTTATCAATGGCCCGCTTAGAGAACTGCCGGGATTGTACATTATTTTTTCTGCAGTATTCCTCTGCAAAATGGTTGGCCAGCAAAACGATATCGTTTCCACGTTCTCTGAGCGGAGGTAGATTGATGGTGATACCGAGCAGACGATAATAGAGATCCTCCCGGAAATTTCCCTTGCTCACCTCATCCATAAGATTTCGATGGGTGGCAATGATCACCCTTACGTCCAGTGAGATGGTTTCGTTGCCACCCACTCTGACTACCTCCTGTTCCTGGAGTACGCGCAGTAATTTGACCTGCATAGCGAGGTCGAGATCCCCAATTTCATCCAAAAAGATGGTGCCTCCCTGAGCCTCTTCAAATTTTCCTGCTCTTCTTCCCACCGCACCGGTAAATGCGCCTTTTTCATGGCCAAAAAGTTCTGATTCCAGGAGGTCTTTGGGGATGGCGGCCATATTCACGGGGACGAAGGGTTCGTTTTTGCGAAGGGAATTGTAGTGGATTGTTTTTGCTACAACTTCTTTACCGGTACCTGTCTCTCCGGTAACGGACACCACGATATCAGATTTACACGCCTTTTCGATCAGCGGGAAAATCTTTTTAATAGCAGGACTTTCACCAATAATATTGGTGTCCAGCTCGTATTTTTTTTCTACTTCCTGTTCTAATTGGGTGAGGCGACGGTTAAGCTTCTCCCTTCCGCGAATGTGATTAATGATATTCCAGAGTCGCTCTTTAAAATTATCGTCCTTGACCACGTAATCGTAGGCTCCATCCTTCAGGAGACTTACGGCGGTTTTGATATCATCTTGTCCAGATACGATAATAACAGGTGTATCGGGTACTTTTTTCTTGAGCACCTTAAGAATATCCTCTCCGGTGACATCAGGGAGGTAGTAATCCAGACAAATGACATCGGGGTCCTGGGTGAGGTTATTAATACAATCTTTTCCAGTAGTAAACACCTCGACATCGTTATCCGGGTTCATGCTAAGGTAGTGCTTAAGCATGGCAGAGGTAAACTCGTCATCTTCGACCAGAAATATTTTTAACAGGCTCATATCTATCACTTGAT
>PWJP01000270.1 GCA_003559985.1 Saprospirales bacterium | reverse complement strand
AGTGGACTCTATTTTTGCCGGGGAATTGAGCTGTCAATTATCAGAAGCGCTGATTGAGGTTTTTACTTCACCGGGCCAGGGTTCCCAGCAGTTTGAATGGAGTGGACCACCTGGTTCCAACACCTCAGATGTGGATTCAAGTGCATTTGTAACAGCAGTGGAGGGAACATACACTTTCACCATTACCAATGCAGAGAGCGGCTGTGAGACCAGCGATTCAATTGAAGTTGAGGGTGACTTCACTCCGCCCCAGGTGGATTTATTTTCATCCGGCGAACTCACTTGTGCAGTGACCGAGGTCGATATTTGGGCGGATTACGGAGGACAGTCCGGTCTCACGTTTGAATGGTCCACAAATGATGGCACAATTTCAGGTCCCGACGATGAA
Source organism: Saprospirales bacterium (assembly GCA_003559985.1). Taxonomy (GTDB): domain Bacteria; phylum Bacteroidota; class Bacteroidia; order Chitinophagales; family Saprospiraceae; genus PWJY01. Next base: position 4,137 of record PWJP01000270.1, on the reverse strand, counting down.
GATGAAATTACAGTGACCAGCCCCGGGACTTACCAGCTCGTCACTATCAATACACAATCAGGTTGTAGCGACACCTCAGAAATAACAATCACCCTAAACAATACCCCGCCATTTGCTCATGCGGGTGAGGATATTTCCTGGACTTGCAGTGATTCACTCCTTGTTTTAGATGGATCAGATTCAGATCAGGGAAGTGCTATTGAATACGAATGGACTACTACAAACGGAATTATAAGCGGCCCCAATGATCAGGAAGAGGTGGAGATTGCCGGGCCCGGGATTTTTATACTAACTGTCACAAATACTGACAATGGTTGCAGTAGTTCAGACACTGTAAATGTCACTCCCGACCAGGATTTTCCACAAATTGATCCGGTGGGTGAATTAGAACTCACTTGCGACCTCACAGAAGGTTGGATCGGCTTTGATTTATCGGGAAGCGGAGACATGAGCGTAAACTGGGAGAGCAGCGATGGGGTGATTTTGTCCAATACCGACTCTCTTTGGATTCAGGTTGCCAGCCCCGGGCAATACACCATTTCTGTCCTCTCACTCGACAACAACTGTGAAACTCAGCAGATGCTGGAAGTGACCACTGATACAATACCCCCGCTCGCGGATGCTGGTCCCGACCAGAATTGGGGCTGTGATACTCAGGAGGTATTGTTAGACGGAAGTGGTTCCGAAAGTGGCCTGGATATTACTTACTCCTGGACCGCTCTCGTGGGAAATATTTCAACAGGAGCAAACGCTCAACAAGCAATTGCCAGTGAACCGGGCACCTATGTGTTGACGGTGAGCAATGCAGAAAATGGCTGTGAAAGCACGGATACGGTAACCGTCAATGAAATTATTGAACATCCCGGGTTTTTCATTGATGGAGACAGCATTCTCAATTGTGATAACACTGAAATAACCCTGATGGCCGTATTGGACGCCAGTCCTTTTACGCCGGTTTTCGAATGGTTGAAAAACGGTACTCCCACAGGTCAAAACTCCATCTCACTGGAAGTCACTGAGGGCGGGAATTACGAACTCATTGTATGGTTTGAAGAAAATGACTGCAGCACCTCCCAACAAATCACCATTTTGGTTGATACGCTGACGCCCGGGGTTACACTAAACAACCCTGAAAAGTTAGATTGCAATAATACTTCCGTTGAAATTGGAGGTCGGGTTTTGGGTTCTTCCGCTGTACTACTTCACCAGTGGTCCATGCCGGATGGTTCTGCGCTTCCACAATCAGAGGAATTGACCGCCCAAACCAACCAGCCGGGTGTTCATATTCTTGAATCCATCAATCAGGAAAATGGCTGTATTTTCACAGACAGTGTAACTGTGGAAATAGACACACTTAGTCCCGAATTTACCCTGGAAACTTTCCCTGTGGCAGGATGTGGTGATTTAACCGGAGAAATTTTCATTGAATTAGCTAACGGTGACCTCGATTTTGAAGTAGTGTGGGAAACACCCTCAGGAGGTCAAATCGGCCCTTTAGACCAAACGAATTTAGAAATTGACCAGGGAGGCTGGTTTACTGCAACAGTAACTGATCTGGAGAATGGATGCTCAAGAGAGGAAAGCATTTTCCAGGAATGGGATTTGCATTCAGAACCCGATGCACAGGCGGGCCCGGATGCAATCTTCGGATGTGCAGACAGTGTATTGACCTTAGATGGAAGCGGCTCCACAACCGGCAGCGTAATTTCCCACCACTGGTCCACAGCCGATGGAAATATCCTTTCAAACCCCAATGATATAATGGTACAAATAGGGTCCCCGGGGATTTACATCCTGGAGGTGCGAAACAATGCGGGCAATTGCTCAACTTACGACACCTTACTTATATCGGCAGATGATAACCTACCCGACATTTCCATTCAAAGCAGCGGTGGATTGAATTGTCAGGAAAGCGAAGTGATTTTAGATGCTACTGACTCCGATGCCGATTCGAATCTGGAGTGGAGTTGGAGCGGGTCAGCTCCATTTGAAGAATTGGATCCGGATGGTTTGACAATTTCCGTTGAGGAAGCAGGCACATTTGAATTTTCCCTGAAAAATACTGCTAACGGTTGCAAAAACACAAGCACGATTACCGTTGAAGAAAACAGAACCCCACCCGCAGCCGATGCCGGAGATGACCAAATCACAAACTGTTCCGACAGCACGGTGAACATCGGAGCAAACCTCAGTAATCACCACGGCAATTTGATTTACGGATGGAGCGAACTGGACGGAGAAATTTTTGGTGACAAAAACAGGGACTCTGTTCAAGTGAGTACGGCCGGCACCTTTGTACTTACCGTCACCGACACGACCAACTACTGTCAGTCATCGGACACCGTCTCACTCGAAATCACCTCAGAGAGACCCACAGCCGATGCGGGAGCCGATAAAACCATTGATTGTTTATCAGGTACGGTGGAGCTGGATGGCAGCGGTTCGGACCAGGGACCTGATTTCGAGATGGTTTGGACCACAGAAGATGGTCACATAGTCTCCGGGGAACTCACCCCTTTTCCCGAGGTCGCCAAAGCGGGGATTTATCAATTGAAAGTGACCAATTTAACCGATGGCTGCAGCTCCGTGGATGAAGTAATGGTGGCTTCGGACTCAATTGTACCCGAAGTCATTTTTGGTGGAATCGGAGAAATAACCTGCCTGGACACCTTGATAGAGCTTCAAGTTGAAATATCCACCTCAGGAGAAAATTACCAAATCCAATGGCAGAGTCTGGATGGAAGCATAGTAACGGGAGAAAACAGCCCGGCAATTGAAGTTAACCGAGCAGGAACGTACACCATACGTGTTGAAGATGAAGAAAACGGCTGTATTACTGTGGATTCGGTTGAGGTAAAAGATCTCCGGGAAACACCGGAGTTCCAGATCAGCGGCAAAATGATCATTGATTGTTACGGACCCGTGGAATTACAATTTTCAACCCAGAGCGATTTTGAAATAAGCGCCACGGATCAAAATGGCAACAGCCTTCAGTTGGACAACACGGAACCTACTCTGATCAGTGAAGCGGGGTTTTACGATATTGAAGTATTTAATCCGGCCAATCACTGCCTCGCAGACACCACCTTAGAAATCACCAAAAACCTCGCCACGCCTAATGCCATCATTGACTGCATTGAGTGCGACGACTGCAATTCCCTGCCGGCTATTTTGTCCGCTACCGAAAGCACCTCCGCTTCCGGGGATAAACAAACCAGCTGGATTTTTGAAGAAGGGATCGCTCAACTCCAGGACAGTCAAACCCTCGAAGTCCTGGAACCAACTGAAGTAAAGTTGGTGGTACTCGACCCGGTTAACGGCTGTGTAGATACCGCATGGAAAACTTTTGAAACCGAGGAGCTGAGTTTTCCCGAAGTAGAGATTTCGCACATTGACTGCAACAATGAGTGGGGAAAAATCACTTTCCAAAATCCTGATACAAGTCTTTCATTCAGCATCAATGGAGGCCTGGACTACTCAAATTCACCTGAATTTACCGGACTCGATCAGGATACCTACCAGGTCAGGGTAAAAAACGGGGTATTGGGCTGCGAATCGGATACCCGGACTGTTGAGGTTGAAGACAGGAGACAGGACATTGTGATTGAACTTCCCAATCTGGTTTCCTTACAAGAGGGAGAAAGCTACACATTTAGGCCCGGATTTGAACCACCCGATGTCCTAATAGCCAATTACCATTGGAATCCCGAAGAATTCCTAAGCTGTACCGACTGCCCCGAACCCACTATTTACGACCTCAGTCAGTCAACCACTTTTGAGCTTCAAGTCGAAAGCGCAGGAGGTTGCAAAGGCTCGGCCGAGGTGTATGTCGAATTAATAATGCCCGAGTCCGGGGTGTATTTGCCCACTGTTTTTTCACCAAACGGGGATGGAGTCAACGACCTGTTTTTAGTTTTTGCCTCAAGTGACATCCAATCCATTGAATCACTGCGCATTTTTTACAGGTGGGGAAACCGGGTGTTTGAACAAACGAACTTCCCGCCGGGTCAGGAGGAATTTGGCTGGGATGGCACATTTCGGGGACAGGACGCATCTCCGGGAGTGTATGCAGTGACCGTCAGCTACGAGATGCCGGATGGGGAAATTCGCCACAAGGCAGTACAAGTGAATCTGCTT